>DPZW01000070.1:0-4577 GCA_003536545.1 Rhodospirillaceae bacterium | reverse complement strand
AATGACTTTCGAATTAAAATCTTTTGCACATCAATTGGCAGATGCATCTGGTGCAGTCATTCAAAAATATTTTCGCAATGTGGTGCCTGAAGATAAAGCGGATCAAACATTGGTGACCATCGCGGACCGCGAGGCAGAGCTTGCCATTCGTGCGTTGATTGAATCCCATCGCCCGGATGATGCAATCTGGGGCGAGGAATACGGCGAGAAATCCGGCACGTCTGGCTACCGCTGGATTCTGGATCCGATTGACGGCACTTTGCCTTTCACGGCAGGTCGTCCGAATTTTGCGACGATTATTGGCTTGGAACATAACGGTAAAAATTTGCTCGGCGTGATTGATCAGCCAATTACGCAGGAGCGGTGGATTGGCATCGCGGGTGAAGCCGCGTGGCATAACAACGTGCAAATTAAAACCAGTGATAAAACGGAAATGAAAAACGCGCTGCTTGCCTGCACGACGATTGAACGCATGGACGAGACGGAATGGGGGGCATTCACGCGCCTGCGCCGCGCCGCGAAAAATGTTTTATACGGCGGTGATGCTTATGGTTACGGTTTGTTGGCATCCGGCTGGATTGATGTCATCGCGGAAACGGGCCTCAAATTACATGATTACGCGGGTCTTGCGCCCATTATTGAAGCTGCCGGCGGCGTGATCACCGATTGGCAGGGCAATTCATTGGCAGGCGTCGAAAAGTCTAATGTTTTGGCGGCGGCAACGCCGGAATTGCACCGCGCGGCAATGGCATTGCTCAATCAGGCTTAACCCGCTAAAAACGCCCCATGATCGTATTACTCACAGGCGCGGCCGGATTTATCGGCCTCCATCTGGGCCGCAAATTGCTGGAAGAGGGGCATACCGTCATCGGTGTGGATAACCTCAATGACTATTATGATGTCAAATTAAAAGAGGCGCGCCTGGCGCAATTAGCCCAGCATCGGAATTTCAAATTCTACCGCGAAGATTTTTCTGACCGCGAGGCAATGCAAGCCTTGATGCTGCAGCATCAGGACATCACGCATATCGTGCATCTGGGCGCGCAGGCGGGCGTGCGTTATTCTTTGCGCGATCCTTATGTTTATATTGACAGCAACGTGATGGCGCAGGTGGTGATGCTGGAATGCGCGCGCTTGCTGCCGCGGCTGGAACATCTGGTTTATGCGAGCTCATCATCCGTTTACGGCGGCAATACCAAACTGCCGTTTTCGGAATCTGACCGCGTCGATCAACCCGTATCGCTTTATGCGGCTACGAAAAAAGCCGCGGAACTTATTTCGCATGCTTATGGGCATATCTATCAAATTCCAACCACAGGCTTGCGGTTTTTTACCGTTTATGGCCCATGGGGACGCCCCGATATGGCGGCATATATCTTTACGCGTAAAATCATCGCGGGTGAGCCGATAGAAGTTTTCAATCACGGTAAAATGCAGCGCGATTTTACGTATATTGACGATATTATCGCGGGCACGATGGCGGCCATTCGCCGTACACCATCATCGGGCGTTCCCACGCAGGTTTATAATCTTGGCAATCATCGCAGTGAAGATTTGTTGGAATTTATTGGTGTCATTGAACAGGCCGTGGGGCGTGAAGCGAAAAAGATTTTCTTGCCGCTGCAGCCAGGTGATGTACCCGCAACTTATGCAGATATTGAACTGGCAGAGCGTGACTTAGGTTTCCGTCCGACCACGGCAATCACCGAAGGCATCCCCAAATTTGTTGCCTGGTATAAAGATTATCACCGGATTGCTGCGGCGGCATAAATATGTTTTGGCAAACCCTCAATCATCATGAAGTCTTACGCTGGGCGGGAATTTTTCTGGCCATCGGGTTTCTGACCTGGTTGGGGATTGGTTTGCTGCGCCGCTGGTTGCTGCATCATAATCTTTTAGCCGTGCCCAATGATCGCAGCAGCCATGATCAACCCACGCCACATGGTGCGGGAGCGGTGATGATCACAATCATTCTCCTTTGTTGGTTGGGCTTGATAATAAAACATCAGGTACCCCTAATTTATTATGGCGTGCTGGCTTCTACGGCCATGCTTGCGGCCCTGTCCTGGCTGGATGATCATGGCCATGTGCCGTTTTTACGCCGCCTTATGGTGCATGGCATTGCCGCTACCATTGCTGTGATCAGCTTGCCGGATAGCGCGGTGATTTTTGGGGACTGGCTGCCCCTGTGGCTTGAGCGCACGATGATGGCATTTGGCCTTGTCTGGTTTATGAATCTTTATAATTTTATGGATGGTATTGATGGCATGATGGGCAGCCTAACAGCGACCATTGCAGTTGGTATTGCAATCATCACCCCGCTCTGGCTGGACTGGCAATTGTCATTGGTGATTATTCCCGTGGCGATTGGATTTTTATGTTGGAATTGGATGCCTGCCAAAATTTTTTCCGGCGATGTGGGCAGTGTTGCTTTGGGTTATTTGATAGGCTGGTTGCTGCTGCGGCTTGCGTTATCAGGCTATCCTGTTTCTGCGGTAATTTTGGCGGCTTATCCAATTGCAGACACCACATTCACTTTATTGCGCCGCATTTCACAGGGTGAAAGATTCTGGATCCCGCATCGCAATCATTTTTTTCAAAAAGCTGTTCGTTCCGGTCTATCTCATGCTGCGGTCACAGGTGGGATTTTGTTATTGCAAATTCTGATGGTTGCACTTGCAGTCTGGGCAACCCATCGCCGGATGAGCCCCATTATTTTATGTATTATCTTTGTGACCACATGGCTCAGTTTTTTTCAGTGGCGTTTTCGCTATTCGGTGGCGCACCAAGACGGGCGTGAAGGCTCTGCAAATCCTGCCAGACCAGTGCTTTCTGAGCCGGTGCACGCAGCAGATAAGCAGGATGAAAAGTAATTAACGCGGGGATTTTTTTGCCGCCAGTTAATTCATAATCCATCCATTTGCCGCGTATGCGCGTAATACCTTGCTCAATATTAAAAAGAGCTTTGGCCGAAACGCCGCCCACCACCAATAAAAATTCAGGCTGCAGAATTTCAATATGCTTTTGTAAAAACGGGAGGGAGATTGCAATTTCCTGTGGTGTTGGGCTGCGATTGCCGGGCGGGCGCCAGTTAATCACATTGGTGATATAGGCATTCGTCTCGCGCGATAAATTAATCGCTCCCAGCATTTTATCCAGCAATTGACCTGATACGCCAACAAACGGACGGCCTTGCCGATCCTCATCCGCGCCGGGCGCTTCGCCAACCACGACCACGCGGGGCTTTTGCGCGCCTTCACCAAATACCATATGGGTTGCTGTACGTTTTATTGCGAGGCCATCAAAATTTTGTAAAGCATCCCGCAAGGCAGATAAATTATCTACAGCTGATAAATTAATATCATTTTCACTGGGAACCAAAGCCGCCAACGGCTGTGTCACGTTTTGCATGACAGGCGGCGGTACAATGACTGGCAAAATATCTTGCATCCAGTCATAAGGCTCTGCCCCAATAAACTCGGTGGCCCCCATTTGCCATTGCCATTCAAGTGCGGCGTAGTTATCCATAGGTCATGGTAGCAAAAACAACCATCACCCGTCATCCCCTGTTTCCTGTGCCCTCTAAAAAACGCGGCCTGTGGGAGCGTATGACGCGGCCGGATGGGATTGCATTAACCTGTCACGCGAAAATCAATTTATTTTTACACGTGAATGGCAAGCGCGAAGATGGTTATCACGATTTGCAAAGCTGGGTTGCTTTTGCCGAAGTGGGCGACAATATTCGCGTGCGTGATGCCAAGCAATATCATTTGGTGGGCGAGGGGCCATTCGCACACTTGCTTCCTGCGATGGAAGATAATCTAATCACTAAAACTGTGATGTTATTGGCTGATAGGCATAAACAAAAACCCAATGTAATTGTTGAGCTGACTAAAAATCTTCCTGTGGGCACCGGGTTGGGGGGCGGGTCATCCAATGCTGCTGCCGTTGCGCGCGCGCTACAGTATATGTGGGGCTTTGAATGGGAGGCGGATGATGCTGAATGGCTCACAAAAAAATTGGGCGCAGATGTGCCTGCCTGCTTATTCGCACGTGCTGCAATGGTTGAAGGCATAGGGGAAAAAATTATCCCTACACCTGATATGCCTGAAAACTGTCATGTTGTGATTGTCTACCCCGGCATTGGCCTTGAAACAGCCGAAGTTTTTGCAATGCTCACACCGCCTTATACGCCGCATGTCGAGATTTTCCCTGAAGCAAATGATGTGTTTGATCTGGTGAAACAACTGCAGGACACACGCAATGATCTGATGCATCCGGCCATTGGTCTGCAGCCTAGAATTTTGGAAGCTTACCGTGCCATCACGCGCCAGTCAGGTTGTCTGCTGGGCCGTATGACAGGTAGCGGCAGTGCGTGCTTTGGAATTTTTGCAAGCGACGAAGCAGCACGCGCGGCAGCAACGGTTATTCGACAACAGGAGCCGAAATGGTGGGTTCGGGCAACACGTTTTCTGACGAATTAACGTCATCTTGATCCACAGAGATAATGGGAGCTTCTTCGCCAGGGGCTTCTTCATAAGCGAGGCCCGCCGCTGCTTCATCCGGAACAATATGAG
>DPZW01000099.1 GCA_003536545.1 Rhodospirillaceae bacterium | reverse complement strand
AAAGCGTGATGGCCGGCATTGAAATGACGCAAAAGCAATTGCAAAGCGCATTGGAACGTTTTGGCGTGCGCCAATTTGATCCCATTGGCACAATTTTTGATCCCAATGTGCATGACGTTTTTATGGAAGTTGAAAATACCGGACAGCCACCGGGCACGATCACCAATGTGATCCAGGCGGGCTATACGATCCATGACCGCCTCCTCCGCCCCGCCCGCGTTGCGGTGGCCAAAGGCGCGCCGGACGCGAAAAAGATTGATACGAAGGTATAAACGGGCCAGAAAAAGCTTGGTTGCAACTATTTTGCCGGCATAGAATGCCCCCATTATTCAAATGGCTTTGGGGAAAGTGTCATAATGGTAACGGCAGCCGTCACGGCAAGCATTGATGAGATTTTAACGCATGTGAGTGATGCAGGCGCCGCCCTTGACGCGCGTGCCGAGGCACTGGCCGTGCAGATTGACAGGCTGCACAGCGCACAGGAAAATGCCGCCGCCGCGCGCCGCGCGGAACTGGGCCAGGTGCAAAAAGCAATCACGCTGCGCGAGATGGCCCAGCAAAAAAACAAAATCCCGGATTATGTTCTGCATGGGGATGACGCCACGCTGGAATTTTATGCCGCGGCGCAGACTCTTCAAGGCCTGAAACGACGCGACAGAAAAAAAATTATTGCCACGACTTTGAAGAGAATTGACGACGAAACGAAGGCTTTTGAAGATTCAATCGTGAGAAATAAAATCGTCTATTCAGCAGACTTGCAGAATGCGCGTGCCGCTGGACTTTTAGAAGCCATGACTCATCAAAAAATAATCTATCAAGGGCCCGGCGCGGATCAGAATAAAAATAAAAACATATCCACAGCCATGATGGTCGGAGGAGCAGCTCTGGCCTTGGGTGCCACTGCTACAACGGGGCCGATAGCAGCAGCGATCACTTTGGGTTTAACTTTGAGCATAGCCGGGGGTGCAGCAGGGCTGCACGCCGAGAGCAGCAGGGACATAGAAGATGGGTGTGGAGCTACAGTGATCTGCCTTCTATTCGGCGGTGCTTTGGGAGTCTTTCTTGGATTTTTCGCGGTCCCCACCGCTCTGCCCGCCCTTTCCATGGGCATGGGGGCGGCCGCCATTACCAGCCTGATTAAAGGTATTGGCATGCGATCAACTGTTAATAAAGCAGAGTCTTTTCTTGAACCCAGGCTAAGTGCAAATATCGCATGGGATGCCGTACCCGGCAGTTTTTCGAAATACAATAGCAACCTAGAAGCCCTGGCCGAAAGAGTGGCGGCAGCGAAAGTGCTGGACGGAAAGACAGACAGTTTGCCGGAACTGAAACTGCGTCTTGATGCCCTCGCGGCAGCGCATGAAGCCGCGCAGCAAACGGAAAGCGCGGAAATGCGCCGACTGCACACGGACCAGGAAAGCCTGTGCCTGGCGAAGGTAAATTATGGAATCCTATCCCCAAAAATAACCGACACCCTGAAATCCGTTGATGGCAATCGCGTGACCCTGCCTGTAAACTGGCGCGCCATGACGCTGTCGGAATTACTGCCTGTCCTTCAAGGGTCAATCACACAAAATACCTTGATCACCGCCCGGCAGGTCATCAATGGGGCTGCGCATGAATTGCAGCAGCATCTGGGCACAAGCGGGATTCCCCCACAGTCCCCGCCGCCGCCAGACCAGCACCGCAGGCTGGGCCTGTAAGCAGAACGAATGAGGTGGAATGTTTATTGATCTCGCACGTTAGAGCATTTAGCATTTTCATGCAGAAGGAGATAAAACAATGAATGACAACGTAAAAACCATTTTAATCGTGATCGTGGTCGCGGTGGTTGCCATCCTTGGCTATCAGATGCTGGTTGCGCCAGACAACCGCACGGCAGGCGAGCGCGTGGGCGATGCGATTGATGCATTTGCCGAAGGCAAACCTGGCAAAGCCATTGATGAGCTGGAAGATAAAACACCAGGTGAAAAACTTGGCGATGCCATTAAGGACTTTGGCGACGAAGTGAAGGAAAAAACGGACCGCTAAGCCCCCGTCCGATCGAGATTTTTTGACATAAATAATTGGTAATGAAGGCAGATTGCCTTGACGTATCAGTGGAAAACGTTAAATCTGAGCCATCCTGAAAGGAGACACATATCATGGATAAACAAGGCAAAACTCTAATCGCTATTTTGGTGATTATCGTTCTCGCAATCGTAGGCTACCAGATGATGGCAGCACCAAGTGGTCAAACAGCTGGCGAACAGATGGACGCGGCTCTGGACAACGCACAACAGTCAACTGAACAAGCTTCACAGCAAATTCAGGATGCGGCATCTGATGCAGCTGAATCAACGCAGCAAGCGGCTGATCAGGCAAGCGCAGAATTGCAGCAAGCTGGCGACAAAATGAGCGAAGAAGCTCAGAAACTCGGCAACAAAATGGAAGATGCAGTTACAACATCTCCAGCTGAGCAGCGTGCCAACGAAGCTGAAGAAGCTGCCCAGCAGTAGTTCTTAGCTTATATTCTTTAAAAACCCCTGTGCATTTCACAGGGGTTTTTTTATGGCTTTGGTACGGATATAAATTGGCGCGCAATATTCATATAGGCTTTCCACTCTCCGTCAGAAACATAATCTTTCACATGATTGGGACGCGGCGGCGTCATTTTTTCTGCAATTTTTGTCTCCGCTTTTCTGGCAGCATCTTCACCATAGGCTAGCGTAATAAATTGCCCCGCTCGCTTGCATGTATGTGCTAATTTTTTCTCTGCTATTTGGCCGCCAATAATTTTCAGGATCAGATCCGACGCGACCTGCCCGCATGCTTCACGTATCGCCAAATTACATGCCGCCTTATTAGCATAACCCATCTCACGCCAGACACCGCCATTCTGGTGTCCATGCACCGGGTCCACCTGTTGGCGCAGCTGGTTATATTGGTTCAATATGTCATAGGCTCTCTGAACAGCCTGGGGATCAATCATGGGTAAATCAGGGGGGCTTGGTAGTTGAGTTTTATAGAGACGAGGAACCTATCAAAAACACCCTGAAAAAATCAAATTATTTCAGGCCGCCCCGCCCTTGCGCCCCTGGCCAAATAGGCTTAAAAACCGCCTCATACTCTTGAAACCTATGGGGATTATCCCCACCTTAGGAACTAGGAACCCTTTAAGTAACCAACCCTTTAACAACAGGTAAATATTATGGCTAAAGTAATCGGCATTGACCTTGGAACCACCAACTCCTGCGTTTCCGTGATGGAAGGCACCACCACCAAAGTAATTGATAACCCGGAAGGTTATAACACCACGCCGTCCATTGTGGCCTTTACGCCATCAGGCGAACGTCTGGTCGGCCAATCCGCCAAACGCCAGATGGTGACCAATCCTGATGGCACGATTTACGGCATCAAACGCCTGATCGGCCGGCTGTTCAAAGATGCCAAAATTCAGGAAATGAAATCCAAAGCCCCATTCAAGATTGTGGATGGCGACAACGGCGATGCATGGGTTGAAGTAGAAGGTAAAAAATACGCGCCGGCACAAATCTCTGCGATGATTTTGACCAAGATGAAAGAAACCGCCGAAGCTTATTTGGGCGAAACCGTCACACAAGCCGTGGTCACTGTGCCTGCTTACTTTAACGATGCCCAGCGTCAGGCAACCAAAGACGCCGGTAAAATTGCGGGCCTGGATGTTTTGCGCATCATCAACGAGCCGACGGCGGCGGCATTGGCCTATGGCCTCGATAAAAAAGGTTCGGGCACAATTGCGGTTTACGATTTGGGCGGCGGTACGTTTGACGTATCCATTCTGGAAATCGGTGACGGCGTCTTTGAAGTGAAGGCGACGAACGGCGATACCTTCCTGGGCGGTGAAGATTTTGATGCGCGCATCATTGATTACCTGGCCGATGAATTCCAGAAAGAAAACAACATTGATCTGCGCAAGGACCGCCTGGCCCTGCAACGCCTGAAAGAGGCCGCAGAAAAAGCAAAAATTGAACTCTCAACTGCGCAACAGACCGAGGTCAACCTGCCGTTCATCACGGCGGATTTATCTGGTCCGGTGCATCGTCCATTAAATTTGATGATCAAGCTCACGCGCGCGAAGCTCGAGGCGATTGTGGACGATCTGATCCAGCGCACAACCGGCCCCATGCAATCCGCATTGAAAGATGCAGGCCTGAAGCCATCCGATATTGATGAAGTGGTATTGGTCGGCGGGATGACGCGCATGCCGAAAATCACGGAAACCGTGAAAAACTTCTTTGGCAAAGAGCCGAATAAATCTGTGAACCCGGATGAAGTAGTTGCAATCGGCGCTGCCATTCAGGGCGGCGTATTAAAAGGCGATGTGAAAGACGTATTGCTTTTGGACGTGACGCCATTGTCATTGGGTATCGAAACATTGGGCGGCGTCTTCACGCGTTTGATTGACCGCAACACCACCATCCCCACCAAGAAATCACAAACCTTTTCAACCGCGGAAGATTCACAAACTGCTGTCACCATTCGCGTCTTCCAGGGTGAGCGTGAAATGGCGGCGGACAATAAAATCCTCGGCCAGTTTGATTTGGTCGGAATCCCGCCCGCACCACGCGGCGTGCCGCAGGTGGAAGTATCCTTTGATATTGATGCCAACGGTATCGTGCAGGTTTCTGCAAAAGACAAAGCCACCGGCAAGGAACAGCAGATCCGCATCCAGGCATCTGGTGGTTTGTCTGATGCCGACATTGAGAAAATGGTGAAGGACGCTGAAAGCAACGCGGGCGAAGATAAAAAACGCCGCGAATTGGTGGAAGCACGCAACCAGGGCGACAGTTTGATTTACGCGACAGAAAAATCACTGAAGGATCTGGCGGATAAACTGCCTGCGGATGAAAAAACCAAAGTAGAAGATGCAATTGCCGATCTGCGCAAGGCTTTGGAAAATGATGAGGTTGAGGAAATCAAAGCGAAAACGGAAACGCTGGCACAGGCATCGATGAAGCTGGGTGAATTGCTCTATAAGGCGCAACAGGAATCCGCTGACAGCGACGATGCAAAACCATCGCATGATGGCGAAGCGGAAGTGGTTGACGCAGATTTCACCGAAGTGAAAGATGACAAGAAATCTGCGTAATGATTGACGCGTAATGTAATAAACGGCCCCGGGTTTTCCCGGGGTCTCTTTTGACAAGGCAATGAAGTAAAATGGCGACGAAGCGTGATTATTATGAAGTTCTGGGCGTCTCTCGTACTGCCAGCGAAGACGAGGTCAAAAAAGCATACCGCAACCAGGCCAAAAAATTCCATCCGGATTTGAACAAGGATGACAAAACTGCTGAAAGCAAATTCAAGGAAGCCAACGAAGCTTTTGAAGTTTTAGGCGACAAACAAAAACGCGCCGCCTATGACCAGTTTGGCCATAGTGCATTTGAAAATGGCGGCTTTGGTAGCGGCCGACGTGGTGGTGGACCAGGCCCCGGCGGCGGCTTCAGCGGTTTTAGCAGTGATCAATTCTCCGATATTTTTGAAGAAATGTTTGGCGATTTTATGGGGGGTGCACCCGGCGGGCAACGCCGCAGCGGCGCGCAGGCCAATCGCGGTTCAGACTTAAGATTCAATCTGGATATTTCCCTGGAAGAAGCATTTGCCGGCGCGACGAAAAAAATCCGCGTGCCGACCTGGGCAGGCTGCGAGCCGTGCAAAGGCAGTGGTGCGGAAGGCGGTGCGGAACCCGCACAATGTCCACGCTGTGCAGGATCTGGCCGCATCCGCGTGCAACAGGGTTTTTTCATGATCGAGCGGACCTGCGAGATGTGTAATGGTGCAGGGACCGTCATTAAAAATCCATGCAAAACCTGCAACGGTCAGGGCCGCATCCGCAAAGATAAAACACTGGAAGTCAAGATCCCGGCAGGCGTGGATGACGGCACACGTATCCGCCTGTCAGGCGAAGGCGAAGCTGGCATGCGCGGCGGCCCGGCGGGTGATCTTTATGTCTTCCTGGGCATCAAGGCGCATAAACTTTTCACGCGCGAAGGCGCGGATCTGCATTGCCGGATTCCCATCCCCATGTCACAGGCCGCATTGGGCAGCGTGATTGACGCGCCAACGATTGACGGCGTGATGACAAAGGTCACCGTGCCCGCGGGCATTCAATCCGGCCAGAAGCTACGATTAAAATCCAAAGGCATGAGCGTTTTGCGCTCCGCCAACCGCGGCGATATGTTCATTGATATTCACGTGGAAACACCCATTAACCTGACCAAGGAACAACAAGACCTGTTGAAAAAATTTGACAGCGCAGGCGGCAAGGCCGTGCATAACCCGGAAAGCGAAGGCTTTTTCAAGAAAGTGAAAGAGCTTTGGGCGGAGCTGAAAGAGTAAAGCCGCATAAAATTGCCCCTATAAGTGGCAATATCAATTTCTGCTTGCAAATCATGTGAGGTGTTTAAAATGCTACCCGGGCCAAGTGAGTCTCACCTGGCATTTAAATATTCAACGCGGGGGATATCAATGAAAAGTACATTTGCAAGAAACGTTATATTCGAAAGTCCGGAAGCGGGGACCCTTAAGAAATATGATCAGGGCCGCAACAATCATTTCGCCATACATACACATCCCGACGGCACCAAACATCGCCTGCTGCCGGAGCAGTATAAAACTCTGACAGGGCTTCTTGATAAAATCAGCAAGGGCGAGAAACCAGCTGAAGCATTGGAAAATTTTGTTTTTCAATTGAAAGCGTTTTCTCCTTATGAACCCATCACCTCCACACCGCCCCAACCGGAAATACGCGGAAGAACAGCACAACATACAGGGCATTCATCATGGGTGACCATCGGCGAAGTGCTGGCCCATAAAGGACAGCGTTTCCCGCGGTTGGTGCCTGCCTGAACAAACTACAGAATTACAGTTTTAATATGCCCGGAAAGGATCGTTCTGGCATGGAAAACTATTGCGTGAGATGATTTTGGCCAGAATTCTGGCGGCCCAGATATGGCGTGGCCTCAATTAAACCATGCTCCCCAATGGATAAACACAAGCCAGTGATGCGTTTACCACCCCGGCGCAGAGATGTTATTTCTTTAATAAGATTTCTTGCGATTTCAGAAACGCTTTTATTCAATTTCTTACGCGCAACAAGCTTTTCTTCCAAATCGCTGCGCGTAATGACAGAATTATCATTTAATATATCCTTAAAATCGATCCAGCTCTGACTGGTGCCATTGCGCAGTTGCGGACAACCACGAACCTGCACCAGCATGCCACTGTTTCCCTTGCGGGATTTTCTATATTTATCACGGCGTAACATCCAGGCGTTCATCACGGTTGATTCAACCTGCATCAGCGGTGGATATTTATTGATATTACCCCCGTGCCTATTCTGCACTTCGGCAACAACATGATCCTCACACATGGGCGAGCATAAAATAACATGATCTGCATGGATGATATCATCCAGACAGTCGGCAAAAGGTTTGGTTTTGATTTCGGCCTTAATCCGCTTGGCTGATTTCTCAGCGATGACTTCCATATTTCTGCCCCGGCGTTCTATTTCATCAAAATGCGTCAGGATTATTGTGGCCGCGCTTTTGGTATTAAATTTGCCCAGACCCAAACAAGAATCCTTTGTTGGCCCCATCGTGTCTGCAATGATCAGGATGGTTTCCTTTCCTGTCAAACGAAGATCCTGCGTCAGAATGGCATATATGCTTTCTTCTTCAATCACCGGATCAATTAATTGTGATTTGATGATTTTGGCGTCATGGAAAAGTCCGTTGCAGAAATTCACAAGAACATTATCCGGCTTCTGGCCTGCAGCTTGCATGGCTGTGCAATAGGTACGCCAATTTTCCTTAATCTGGCCAAAGATATTATAATCCTTTGGGTTATTGCTATGGAGGCCACATATGACTTCCAGTAATCTTTCAAAGCCATCATACCCCCCATAAACCCAGCGACGATCACCCCCCTTGTTTTTTTCCCAGTGCAGACGTTTTTCCGGCGGTAGTTTCTCATAATTTTCTTTGGTGCAGACAAGCAACTGCCGCCCACAAGTTTCCGCAAAGAAGGGGGTGATCTCCCCGGCCCATTGCAGAAAATCCGTATCGGCTTCGCTGGTGGGCACATCAATGACAATAATATTTTCAATATTTTTAATGCTCATATGCCTGAAGATTTACCATATTTCAGGGGGCAAATAATAGTTTCATGACAGGCATGGGTAAAAAATTCCAGCTGGGCCTGTAAGCCGGGTTTTGTTCTCGCTGAAGCCCGAAGACATAAGGCGAGTGGCGGCCATTCATCTAGGCGGATTGTTACCAAGCCGCTCGAGCAACCTACCCGCAGGCCGGTGGGAATACCGATTGCCTGCCTATCTGGTCTTGCACCGGGTGAGGTTTGCCGTGCCGCCGCATGTTACCACCGGCGCGGTGGGCTCTTACCCCACCCTTGAACCCTTACTCTGCTCGCAGAGCGGTTTATTTTCTGTGGCACTTTCTCTGGGGTTGCCCCCGGCGGGGATTACCCGCCACCCTATTCCCATGGTGCCCGGACTTTCCTCGGTCACCTTTCGGCAAACGCGGTCGCCCAGCCCAGCTGGACCCTTTTTATAGTGGATGTAGCAGCCGCGCGCCATAAAAAAAGACCCCCTGAAAGGGGGTCTTGGAAAATCGGATCGAATAAAGCTTATGCAGCTTTTTTCTTTGCAGTTGCTTTTTTAGCAGCAGGCTTTTTCGCAGCTTTGCGAGCCGTAGCAGCTTTTGCAGTTGCTTTTTTAGCTGTGGTTTTTTTCGCCGCAGGTTTTTTAGCAGCTGTTGCTTTTTTAGCAGCAGGCTTCTTTTTCGCCGCAGGTTTTTTAGCAGCTGTTGCTTTTTTAGCAGCAGGCTTTTTAGTTGCAGTTGCTTTTTTAGCAGCTGGTTTCTTTTTGGTCAGAGCCATTGTCGTTACCTTTCCCGAAGGAGTTTGTTGACCTGTCACGGATTCTGCAACAGGCGTCAGTTTTGATTTCGTCGAATTTATGATTCCCGTCAATTGGTTTTTTAATTCTGCTTTGACCCAGGCCAGATGCTCATCCGGATTGACCTTGCGCCAAATGGCGATCAGCTTACCCGCCTCATCAATCAAAAAGCTGGAACGTTCGATACCATAGTACTTTTTGCCGTACATCGACTTCTGTGCCCAGACACCATAACGCTCGCACATGTCACTGTGTTCATCTGACAACAGGGGGAACTTTAAATTAAATTTCTGGGCAAACTTCCTGTGACGGTCGATGCTGTCCTTGGACACGCCCACCACCGACAATGACAATTGGCCGAGCGCGCGCAGGTCGCTGTTCAGTGCGCAGGCCTGACGTGTGCAGCCGGGCGTATCATCCTTGGGATAAAAATAGATGAGCAATTTCTTGCCCGCAAAATCCGCCAGAGACAGATTTTTGCCGCTATGGGATGGCAGGCTAAAGTCTGGCGCATAGCGGCCCACAGCCGGTTTTGAAGCAGTTTTGGTCATTATTTTTCCTTTGGTTATGGCCCAATAAATGGTTGATTTCCTTGGAAAGTCAAGCTTTGCGGGAAGGATGAAAAATTTGCAACTATTGGATAGCCATAAAAAAATTGACTTTAAAGCCGCCCATCCCATACAACTGGATGCAATTGGGATCACCCAAACACAAACCTATGGAGATATTATAATGAATAACCGTACCGCTTTTTTGGGTGCATGCTTGCTAGCCACCACAGCATTGGCTGCCGTTGCTGGCCGCGATGATGTTCTGAAGTCTTTCGACCAAACTGGCCCTGCCGGTAAAGCTTTTACCCTGAAGTTTCAGGATGCCGCACGCGGCCTGATGCAGGACTCTGCAGCTAAATTAACTGTTGCCAATAACGATGAAGGCACCACTGAGATTTATGCAGTGGCTTCTGGTGCAGCTGCCTCCCCTTTCAAGGCCGGCGATAAGGTTTGCTTTGAATACGGCAGCACAGGCATGATTGCTGACACTGGCAAAAACCGTTGGTCTTTGGTTTCTGAATCATTTGCCAAAGCAGAGATCACAGAAGCGAATACTCCTGCCAAAGCTTTGATCAAAGCTTATTGGGCACCCAAAGGTAACGAAGCATGGGAATTTGCCTATGTCGCTAAACCAGATGGCACGCGCAATCCTTTGGTTGCGAACAGCAAAACTGGCCAGCTCTCATTCAAAACAGGCGCGCCTGCACCTGCGCCTACCCCACGATAATTTATTATCCATCAGGATTAATTTTACCCCCACCCTTTCGGTGGGGGTTTTTTTATGGCTGCGGAACGCCACTAGCCGCCGGGGGTTGGTCATGGTTAATTATGTTCATGTCAAATCACGCCATCAAAATCATCCGCTACGGCGCGCTGTCCTTATTATTGCTGGTGGTGATGATCGCAGTAGCACTCACGGCCCGATTGATGACTGGCCCCATTCAGATGATGTGGGCGGTGCCCTGGCTGGAACAGCAGCTGGATGCCCAGGGCGGCGTGGCGGCAGATCTGGAAGTGGGTGAATTATCACTGTCATGGAACCGTGATGCCCGCCGCGTAGAATTTACGGCAGAAAAAGTCAGCATGGGGAACAAGGGGCACAGTCTGTCAGCCGTGGAACGTGTGGGAGTGACATTGTCATCTACGGCATTGCTGCGCGGCAGATTATCGATCAAGGATATCACCCTGGTTGCCCCCTACCTGAAACTGGATCTACAAAAAACTGAAGATCAGGCGGGTGCAGCCCCGCTGGCATTGTTCAGTGGCGGTGCTGGCGGCAATAATCCTATCGCACGCCTGAACAGTGTGATGATCCAGCGCGGCACCATTGAATTGCAAACCAGCGTGGGCGAAGCACGGCATATCCTGTCAGGCGTGCAAATCGACTGGCAACGCAGGCGCGGCAAGACACAGGCGATTATGAATGCGACCTTGCAATTGGCCGAAGACCCCGCGCCGCGCCCCATTCATGTCACCCTCGATGAAGTGGATAACAACATCAAGCTGAGCCTGAACGTCAAAGATATCTCGCCCGATAACATCCAGGGAATTTTGGAAGGGCTATCACCGGGGCTGTTATCGCCCTCTCTCTCGCTGCAACGGCTGCAGATGCCCGTCACACTGAATATGAATATTGCCCTGACCTCTGCGGGCGTCTTGCAAAGCGTCGGCGGTACGGTCTCCACCGCCACGGGTCACGTGATTGTGCCCGAACTTTATGACATGGCGGTACCGGTTGAGAACCTGAGCGTGACCGGGAATTACGATGCCGCCAGCGGTGCGTGGGAAATTTCTGACCTGAAGGCCAGTTTGCTGGATCAGGATGCGCCGATACCGATTACGCTGACCGCCAAGAACGATCCACAGCATGGTGCGCTGCAATTTCACGTGACGCTGGGGAATGTGAACGTATCCGCCCTGAAACGCTGGTGGCCGCCTACCGCTGCACCCGGCGGTTATGATTGGGTGAGTCAATTCATCCATGCGGGCAACGTTGCCAATAGCGACCTATCCATGTCATTGGTGCGTGACGAGCAACAGGAATGGGCGGTCAAAGACGTGACCGGAAAATGGGAAGTTCAGGGAATTGGTGTGACCTTCCTGCCCGCTTTTGGCCCTGTCACGGACGTGAATGGCACAGCGACGATGGATGCCGATAATATCCAGTTTAAAATCAATTACGGTCGCCTGCATGGCCTTGAAATGCAGGATGCTGATCTGAAAATTGACGGGCTGCGCGCAGATATTCAAAACATCTATCTGGACCTGCCGCTGGTGGGGCAATTGCCCAACGCCCTGGAGCTGCTTGACACACAGCCTTATGGCTATGCATCGAAATACGGGATGAATTACAAAACCGCGCGCGGCGGCATTGGCATGCATCTGCATTTTGAATTTCCATTGCTCAAGGCTTTGCCGCTGGAAGATGTGAAATATGAAGTGGTGGCGAACCTGCGCGATGTGACGCTGCCCGCCATGTTGATGCAAAAAGACATCACCGAGGGCAATGGCACCCTGGAGCTGACACCCCAGGATATGAAGGTGGCCGGTGAAGCAAAATT
>DPZW01000013.1 GCA_003536545.1 Rhodospirillaceae bacterium | reverse complement strand
AGTCCGCTATTCTTTAATTTCGATGCTGCGGCCTTCCCCGCTTTTGCCGCAAGTAATGATAAAACTTGCTTTATTTCTTCATGTTCCATAGAAAAAATAAACAGACTCGCAGGAAATTTTTTAAAGAATGTCACAAATTTCAGTCATTGATGCGGATCCTTCCGATCCAGACCAGATGCGTGCGCTTGCCGACCTCGTACAAAAACAGGCGGAATGGCACAAAATTGATGCGCCGCCCAATCCTGAAAAATTAAGTGCGGCATTGGGTGGTGATAATCCGGTCGCGCGCGTTCTGATCTTGCTGCAGGATGATGTGCCTAAAGGCTATCTCTTATATAACTCAGGATTTCATTATGATGGGAATGGCAAATTGCAGCCCATGATTTACATGGAAGATTTATATTGCCCCGGCATACGTATTGACGGCGAAAAAATAAAAAGCGGTGGCCAGAAATTAATGGAAGCTTTGTGCACAAAGTTTGCTGGAGTGGATTTTATTGAATGGGTGGCAGCGGATGATAACCCGGTTGCACACAGATTTTACACCCGGATTGAATCCGTCGTTAAAAGCCATGAAGGCGTTTATGATCTCAGCCAAATTCTCGAAGAAACAAATGGGCCTGACGAATATCTTTTTGATACCACGGTGGCACATCTTGATGATTTTGGATTTTTAAATAATCAATTGGGGAGCATTGATGGGCTATGGGGTGCCCTTCAGGCTGAGCATACCAAAGTTTTATATGTGACCAATGATGATGGCCAGATCCTGCTTGCACTTTTTGCCAACAAGAATTTTTCCAGTTTCCGCAATGTCACCGGCTTTGAGACAGTGCAGCCTGCCTATGCGCCGGGCCATACGCCAGAAGTCTACCAGGCCGCACTGGAAGCAGGCTTTGCGGGTCTGGCGCAACATGCGCGGGCAGAAAATCTGGATGGTCATTTATTTGCCTGCTTTGCCGTTGAAGATCAAATTGGGCAGAAATTCTTGACGGACAACAATCATGGTTTCTTATTGATGCGTGATGACGCCCCAGAATCCCGCTTGCGCAAAATCACCTGGCCGCACCCGGTTCGTCGGGAACTGACAGAAAAATGGGTTGCAGACCCCGGGGACAGCTTTAGTATCAGGATGTAATGCCTGATGTTGCCTATATCACCAGTCCGCTTTGTCTGCTGCACGAAGCAGACCATCCGCATCCCGAAAATCCGGGCCGCCTTGCCGCCATTCAGGCGGCCGTTCGCGCCGCGACTCTTTATTCAGAATTAGAAATTCATGATGCACCAGCAGCATCGCTCGGCGATATCAACCGGGCACATAGTGCCGAATATATTGCATTGGTGCAAAGGGCTGCGAACAGCGGCAAACATGTGATGCTGGATCCCGATACTTATTTCGGTCCGCATTCATGGGATGCGGCTTTGCATGCGGCAGGTGCCGGTTGCCTGGCTGTTGATCTTTTAATGAACGGCACAGCTGTGCGGGCCTTTTGTGCGGTGCGTCCGCCGGGGCATCATGCACTGCGCGATGGCGCAAACGGATTTTGTACCTTTAACAATGTCGCAGTGGCGGCGCGTTATGCCCAGGCCGCGCATGGACTGGAACGCGTGGTCATTCTGGATTTTGATGTGCATCACGGCAACGGCACCGAAGATATTTTTGCAGGTGATGAGAATGTGCTTTGCATTTCCTTTTACGAAGACGGCCTGTGGCCACGCGGTTTGGGCGAAGTGCCGCCGCTCGGTGATAACTGCATGAACCTGCCCATGCCGCGCCGCTGCGATCCTGAAATCTATCATCAATTAATGCGGGATAAAGTCATGCCTGCCATCGCCGCGCATCAACCGGATCTGATTATCATCGCAGCCGGCTTTGACGCACACCGCGATGATCCACCAGGTGACAAGCTTCATAGCGATCCGCCTGGCGTGCAATTGCTGACCGACGCAGATTTTTCTGCCATGACGCGGACGCTTTGTGAATTCGCGGACAGCCATTGCCATGGCCGCGTCATTGCCATGCTGGAAGGCGGCTATACCCATGCCGTGCTGGCCCAAAGTGTGGTTGTACAACTGGAAACTCTGGCGGCCTAAACCCACCCAGCCAGATGACATTTCGGGCTGCCTCGATTATATATTGTCCATGACCATCCCCAGCACAATTTCAGACTCCATCATTGCCGCCGGACAATTCCTGGCCGCGCGCGGCTGGGCTCCGGCTACGGCCGGAAATTATTCCATGCGCTTTATGCGTGAAATTGCCATTACGCAAAGCGGCAGATGGAAGGGCAATTTGCAACCAACCGATCTGATGACCATGGATTTGACCGGCAAAACCACCTCGGCTGGCAAACCCTCTGACGAAGCCCTGCTCCACATCACGCTCTATAAATTATTTCCGGATGTGGGCGCGGTTTTGCATACGCACTCTATTCCTTGCACCACACTCACATTGATGATGCCGCGCGCCACCGAAATTATTTTAGAGGGTTACGAATTGCAAAAAGCTTACCCCGGCATTCACACCCATGTCAGCAAAACTTGCATTCCGATTTTTGACAACAGCCAGGATATGCAGCCCCTTGCCACCCAGATTGAAAAAACATTCGCCGCACCAGATGGCATCGCGCCGGTATTCCTGCTGCGCGGCCATGGGCTTTATGGCTGGGGCGGCGACATGAATGTTGCGAAAAGAGTTGTGGAAGCAACTGAATTTATGCTTTCCTGTGAACTGGAAAAACTGAAAATAGCGAGGGTAGCATGAGCCGTTTGCAAATCTTTGAAGACACCAATCCAGAAACCGCCCTGGTCGATACCATCGATGGCGCAGCGATTGCGGCAGAACTCAAAAAAATTGATGTCCGTTTTGAACGCTGGGCGGCTGATGCGGAATTGCCTGCTGATGCGGATGACAATGCGGTGCTGCAGGCCTATGCCAAGGATATTGAACGCATCAAAGCTGAAGGCGGCTATACCACGGTGGATATTCTGCGCGTGACCAAAGATTTTGAAAATAAAAAAGCAATCCGTGAGAAATTTTTAAACGAACATACGCACAGCGAAGACGAAGTGCGCTTTTTCGTCGAAGGTTCGGGGATGTTTTATCTGCGCGTGGGCGGCAAGGTTTACATGACACTTTGCACCGCCGGTGATCTGATTTCTGTACCCTACGGCATCACGCATTGGTTTGATATGTCGGACTCTCCCCACATCACCGCAATCCGTTTCTTTGAAAACACCGAAGGCTGGACGCCAAATTTCACCGGCACGGATATCGCGCAGCAATTTCCAAAATATGAAAAGGACGCAGCGGCGTAAATGATCCGCGCGATTGTCACAGATATTGAAGGCACAACATCCGATATCGCATTCGTAAAAAATGTGTTGTTCCCCTATGCGCGTGCCGCGATGGACTCTTTCGTGCTGGCGCAGCGGGCAGATCCCAGCATCGCCGCCATCCTGGCTGATGTTGCGGAAATCGAAGAAAACCCTGAAATGGCAGTTGCGGATATTATTCAGACCCTGATCCGCTGGATTGATGAAGATAAAAAAATCACACCGCTGAAAACCCTGCAGGGACATATCTGGGCGCACGGCTACCGCACAGGCGATTTCACCGGCCATATTTATGATGATGCGGCTGCCGCGCTGCGCGCATGGCATGCAGCGGGGATACAATTATATGTCTATTCATCCGGGTCTATTTTTGCGCAGAAATTATTATTCGGCCATTCCGATGCGGGCGATCTGACGCCATTATTCAGCGGGTATTTTGATACCACTACCGGCGGCAAGCGCGAAACGGAATCCTATGCAAAAATCGCCACCGTAATCGGCCTGCCTGCCAATGAAATTCTATTTTTATCCGACATCATCGAGGAACTGGACGCCGCGCGCGCGGCTGGCATGCAAACCACCGCATTAAACCGAGATGGTTTAATTACAAATGCAAACGGCCATACTGTTGTAACTGATTTTTCCGACATTCAACTGAACCAGAGAGCCGCATGACCAACGCCGCAGTCAAACTGTCTCCGCCGGGCTATGAAGCCCTCACCCCGCAAACCGCCGTGCAATATGCTGCACGCATCAAAAAAATTGCCGATGCAATTGGCGGAGATCCCACGCGCTGGACATGCGATGAAGTGGGTGACGGCAATTTAAATCTGGTTTTTATCATCCGCGGCGCATCGGGCGCGGTCGTGCTAAAACAGGCCCTGCCCTATGTGCGTTTGGTAGGCGAAAGCTGGCCATTGCCGCTGTACCGCGCGCATTATGAGCACCTGGCACTGGCAGAACAATATCAGCACACGCCGAAAATCGTGCCGCAGACGTTTCATTATGACGAGACGATGGCGCTGACCGTCATGGAATATCTGACGCCGCATGTGATTTTGCGCAAAGAACTGATTGCCGGCAAACGTTTTCCAAATCTTGCGGCGCATCTGGGTCATTTCCTGGCGCAGACACTATTTTTCACCTCAGACCTTGCGCTGACGGCGGAAGAAAAACGCAACAAGATGACGCCATACCTCGGCAATATCGCCATGTGCAAAATCACGGAGGATCTGATTTTTGATGAGCCGTATTTTGCCGCACCAATGAATAAAAACACGGCCGGCATTGATGACCTGGCGAAGGCTTTTCAGCAGGATACGCCGCTCAAGCTCGCCGCGCAGGAAATGAAATGGCGTTTCCTGAATGCGCCCGAGGCCTTATGCCATGGTGATCTGCACACCGGATCGATTATGGTAACGGATACCGATATGCGCGTGATTGATCCGGAATTTGCATTCTACGGCCCAATCGGTTTTGACATCGGCATGCTGCTCGCGAATTTTGTGATGGCCTATTTCGCGCAGGATGCGCATGAAGACCGCGCGGATTACAAGGAATGGATTTTATCCACCGCCCTTGCGACCTTCGAAACCTTTATTTCCGAGTTCACGCAACTATGGCAATCCCGCGCGGGCGAAGCCTATCAATCCCGCGTGATTACAGCTGCCGACAGCGCGGCTGCACTGGATGCGCGGATGCAGCAGATTTCAAGTGATGTGCTGGGCTTCTGCGGTGTTGAAATTATTCGCCGCATTCTGGGCCTGGCGCATGTGGCGGATTTTGAATCCATCGCCGATGAAACCAAACGCGCCAAATGCGAACGCAAGGCATTATTGTTCGCGCGCGAACTGCTGGTGAACAAGGCAGCCTATCCAACGCCCAAAGAATTCACGGCCTTGATTAAAAACCAATGAAAATTGGCGATACCTATCACCGCTCCATCACGCTGACCGAAAATGGCCGCGGCATTCGCATTATTGATCAACGCGCATTGCCGTGGGAATTGAAATTTGTGGAGCTGCACAGCGCGAATGATACCGCCACCGCCATTCATGAAATGTGGGTGCGCGGCGCGCCATTGATCGGCGCGGTGGGGGCTTACGGCCTTGCCATGGCGATCGTAGATGATCCATCCGACGAAAACCTCGCGCACACACATCAGCAATTATTCGAAACACGTCCCACCGCCATCAACCTGAAATGGGCATTGGATGCCGTGCGTGATGCCGTGCACGATTTGTCGCCCGCGCAGCGTGCGGATGCAGCCTATGCACGCGCCGCAGAAATCGCTGAAGAAGATATTTCGCTTTGCAAAAAAATCGGCGAATACGGTGCGGAAATTATTCGCCAACTGCATGCACAAAATCCGCAGCGCCCGGTTCAGATTATGACGCATTGCAACACCGGCTGGCTGGCGACGGTGGATATCGGCACGGCACTGGGCGTGATTTACACCGCGCATGATGCGGGCATTCCCGTGCATGTCTGGGTCAGTGAAACGCGCCCGCGCAATCAGGGTTCCGCGCTCACCGCCTGGGAGCTGTCGCAGCATGGCGTGCCACATACCGTGATTGCGGATAACGCCGCTGGCTTGCTCATGCAGCGCGGTGATGTCGATATATGTATCGTCGGCGCGGACCGCGTCACGCGCAACGGCGATGTCTGCAACAAGGTGGGCACATACCTCAAGGCACTCGCGGCAAAGGCGCATCATACTCCCTTCTATGTGGCCCTGCCCTATACGACGGTCGATGCATCACTGGCCACAGGCACGGAGATTCCCATTGAAGAACGCAGCGCGGAAGAGCTCACCCACTTCACCGGCCCTGCCAATGACGGCTGCCTGACACGCGTGCGTATGACCCATTCGGTCGCCCTGAACCCTGCCTTTGATATTACCCCTGCAGAACTGGTCACAGGCTATATCACAGAGCGCGGGATTCTGCCAAAAATCTGATTAATTTGAGGGTTTAAGGCGATTCGTGGATTGATTCGCCGGAACTTCTGCGCCAATATCCCCGTTGAGAAGCGAGTTTTATCGACTTCACAACCAACCCTCAGGAGTTTTTCCGATGACAAAGACCTATAAAATTCTGTTTCTTGGTGCTGCCGCAATCTGCCTGGCATCAACTGCAGCCGTTGCGGGCAACTACAATCAGCGCAATTCAACTTGGCTGAATGATAACAGCGCGCGCGCACCACAAGTGCAATCTACGCGTGCCGGCAACCCGCATGAAGATAAAGGCATGGGCTTCAACAGCACGCTGGAATCCAGAACAGCAAATAAAGAATTCCCGGCTGCACCACGTGCACAAGATGCAAATAAAATCACTGATGCAACCACCAAAGCTGGCAATCCGCACCGTGATCCTGCGAATGCAAATTCTGCATACTACAGCGCACAGCCTTCTGACCGCAACGAAACTGCGGCGAAAATGCGCCTGAGCAACCGCCAGATCCGCGCGGTTCAGGAAAGCCTGAATGACCACGGTTACAAAGTAGCTGAAGACGGTATCTGGGGCCCGCAAACTGCACGCGCAGTGCGTAGCTTCCAGGCAAACAACAACCTCGAAGCTTCTGGCAAATTGAACAGCCAGACGCTCAACACTTTGAGCGCGAGCTACCGCAATGATGCACGCATGAGCGGCAAAGCCAGCAGCACATGGAATGCCAGCGAAGATGTTTACAACGATAAAAACTGGGACAACACTCAGCGTTAATCGAAGCTAGACTTCATGAAAAGCGGGCAGAAATGCCCGCTTTTTTTATGCCGGTTATTCGGCCTGCCTGGCTGCGATCACACGGCTCCGAATATCCTGGGCCCGTGCAAAAACTTCTTCCAACGCCGCACCGTCTCCTGCACGGATGAGCTTCTGCATCCCTGCGATATCTTCAGATAATCGTTGCAGCATTTCCAGAACGGCATCGCCATTTTCTAGAAAGATATCACGCCACATCACAGGATCCGCAGCGGCCATGCGCGTAAAATCACGGAAACCACCGGCAGAAAATTTAATCACTTCATCCTGCAGTTCATCTTCCAGCGCAGCTGCCGTGCCCACAATGGTCCGCGCGATTAACTGTGGCAAATGGGATGTAATGGCCAAAACGCGGTCATGGTGCATAGGGGTCATGATTTCGACTTCGCTACCCAACGCGTGCCAGAAATCTGATAATTTCTGGGTGGCTTGTGATGGCGTGCTCTCATCAGGCGTTAAAACACACCACCGATCTTTAAAAATTTCAGCTGCCGCGTTTTGCGGCCCATGCTTTTCACGCCCCGCAATAGGATGGCCGCCAATGAATATTTTATCCGCTAAACATTCTTTAGCGTCACGCATCGCACTGCGCTTGGTGGAACCCACATCACTGACAATCACATCTGGTTTCAGGTGCGGCAAGATTTGCTGCATTACCATCCCATAACTGCGCACGGGCACGGCCAGAATTACCAGGTCTGCATCGGCCAACAAACCATGATCATTTCCCTGATTATCAATCATGCCATGCTGATAAGCATATTGCAGGTGCGCAGGATTATTGTCCAATGCCACAATACGCATGGCGGTGCCATTGGCGCGGGCCGCCTGGGCCAGCGATCCACCGATCATCCCCATGCCAATAATCACAATTTTATCAAACATTTTTATCTTTCGTCTCTGGCTGAATTTTGTGGGGTCGCCCATTGCAGTTGGATTTTTTTTGCTCGAGCCAAAGGCTTGACCGGAATACCCGCATAGCGTTGCTTCTGTGCCACCGCAATCACAATGCCGCCCATACGTAATCCCAGATAACTTCCTGCTGCTTCAATCCCGCGCGCAAAGCCACGGGCAATTTTATGAAAAGAGAAGTTCAGAGGTGGCACGAACAGCGCAGTCTGTATTTGCAGCGGCGACAACTGCACACCCAATAACAGGCGACGAATTTGCCGCGTCGAAAAAGTCTGCCCTTCGCCGAATGGCGTATGTTCAAACCAGGACCAGATCCCGTTCCGGTTGGGCGTGATGCAGATCAATTGCCCCTGCGCGGTTAATATGCGTTGAATTTCAAATAATAAATGGCCGGGTTCCGGCGCGAATTCCAGCGCGTGGACCAGGATAACCCTGTCAAATGTCACATCTCCGAACGGCAGGGCATCCAGCGAAACAATACAGGATTGATGCGCGGCAGAATCTGGCCACAGCACGGGCGGCATGCCATCGGGATAGGCCAGAATAATTTTATCCGAACCCAGTTTCTGAATATCATCGGCAAAATAAATGCCATAGCCGAGGATAAGAACCCGTTCATCCGGGCGAATGACGGCTAATATTTTTTTCAGTTGCGCTGAAATAAAATCCTGTGTCATGCAGCCAATGGGTGACTGATAAAAATCCATTAGATGGGTCATGACAAATAATCCATCAACGCATGCACCAGCGGCAGATCCGCAGGCGGCATATCATAATCTTTTAATTCATTTGCGCGCACCCATTTGATGTCTGCATGTTCGGCTGGCTGCACCACGCCGTCCCATTGCCGAATGACATAGAGCGGCATCAACAAATGAAAATCGTCGTAAGGATACGAAACAAATGTCAGCGGGTGCAAACAGCCGGTGCAAACATCTATTTTTAATTCTTCAGCCAATTCGCGCACCAATGCCCCTTCTGGTGTTTCGCCCAGCGCGATTTTCCCGCCAGGAAATTCCCATAATCCCGCCATGGCTTTTCCGGCTGGTCTTTGCGCGATTAAAACGCGGCTATCCGTATCCAACAATGCCGCCGCCACGACCAAAACCAATGGGCCGTTTGCTTTGCGCGGAATGATATCGCCTTCCTGGCATGACATCTGGCCATTCTGGGCGAAGATGCCTATGCTGCGCAAGATGAAAACAGAATCCGTGCCACAAACTTCAAGCATCACGACACGCTGGTGGTGGATCCGCCACGCGCCGGTCATCAATCCCGATGGCACAATTTACGGTGCGATGGACCTGCCTTGCCATACCGATATGGTGGATGAATTTGCACATCTGGCGGAAAGCCTGCCCATCACGCCCCATTGGCTCATCTCGCCGCTGCAACGCACCCAGCAAACTGCTGATGCAATTTTAAATAGCCCCCATGGCGCACGTCATGGCAAGCCTGAATTGCGCGTTATCCCCGAATTGATAGAACAATCGCATGGAAAATGGGAAACCTACTCCTGGAATGATTATTATGCCGCGCGCGGAGATAGGCCGCGCCATCCATTCTGGGCGGCCGATGCCGATGAAGAAATTGAAGGGGGTGAAAGTTATTATGCCGCATCCGCCCGCGCGCACCGCGCCATTGATGCCTTGACCCAGGAATACCAGGGACATGATATTGTGATGGTAGGTCACGGCGGAATTATTCGTTCCGCCGTTGCGCATGCCCTGGGATTATCGCCAGAACGCGCACTGACATTCCAGATATTGAATCTCAGCCTGACGAGAATCGATTATAGAATAGAGGCAGACGGCAGGCAGTTCTCCCGCGTGATTACCCTTAATCGCACATTAGGGCCGCCGCCCATGTCTTATGACCAACGTTACGCACCCAAAACGGAAAAGGTTTGATCATGATATATACCCGCTGGATTTTTGCTTTATTGCTTTTGCCTTTGCTGGGATGCGCCAGCGATGTCGACCGCGACATGATCGCACAGCGCACATTGGTCAATGAATCTGCTGCAACAGTCAGCCGTCTTCTGGCCGATCCACAATTTGCAGAATTAAAAGATTATATTCATCGTTCCAAGGCTGTTCTGGTCATTCCAAATATGTACCGTGCGGGATTTGTTTTTGGCGCGGAATATGGCAATGCGGTTTTGATGGTCAAAACTTCCGGCGGCGATTTTCAGGCCGCCGCGCCAATCAATACCGGCACGAATTATAATGCGGCCATTACGACCGAAGATTTGGGCAGCGGCCAGACCATGCAATCCGCGCCGATGCCCATTCAAACATTTTCCACTGGCGTTGCAGGTTGGGGTAATCCCATTTTCTATCAATTAACCGGCGGCAGTGCGGGTTTGCAAATCGGCGCGCAATCGGCTGAAATTGTGATTACCATCATGACAGATAAAGGCCTGGAAGGTCTTTTGAACAATTCATTTAAAATGGGTGCGGATGCATCCGTGGCCTTTGGGCCCATCGGTAAAAATATTGCGGCCGGCACCACGCTCACGCCGCCAAGCGCAGATATGTATACCTTCGGCTCCACCATGGGGCTTTATGGCGGGGCATCTTTGTCGGGATCAGTGCTCAAAGAAAACGCCAATTGGAATATGCTGGTATACGGCTCCAGCGCAAAGCCGCGCGAAGTGATGCTGCGCAGCGACACCCAGCTGACCGAAGCCCAGTCTTTGCGTGATGCCCTGTCGCGATAATCATCGCGCATAACCGAAGTTTAAATTGACTTGGTCGCGCCGCTGGGGCAATCCAAAGCCCATGAAAAAGAAAACAAAAAAACAGCAAAGCCAGCCCAGCCGCCTCGCGCCATGGCTGGGCCGTGCCATCAGCCTGGCCCTTATCTGGGGCGGCATCGCGCTTTTCGCGATGGTGTTGTTTTTTGCAATTGATTTGCCCAGCATTGACAAGCCAAAGGATCTGGGTCGCCGCCCTGCCCTGACCATTCTTGCGCGTGATGGTTCTGTCCTGATACGCACCGGCCAGGCGCAGGGGACATTTTATACCCTGAAAGAATTACCAAAATACGTGCCGCAGGCCGTGATGGCGATTGAAGACCGTCGTTTTTATCATCACTTCGGCCTCGACCCGATTGGTATCCTGCGCGCGGGCGTCACCAATTTAATTCACCGTGATGTGAAACAGGGTGGATCGACCATTACCCAGCAGCTTGCAAAAAATATGTTTCTCTCACCCGAACAAAAACTCAAACGCAAAATTCAGGAGGCTCTCCTCGCCTTTGGCCTGGAGATGAAATATTCCAAAGATGAAATTTTATCCGCTTACCTGAACCGCGTTTATATGGGATCGGGCAGTTACGGCATTGATGCGGCTGCGCGTAAATATTTTAATAAATCGGCCAAAGATTTATCTTTGCGCGAAGCCGCGATGATTGCCGGGCTTTTGCGATCGCCCAATTATTTTTCACCCGCCGCATCACCCTCGCGCGCAGCAGACCGCGCCAATATGGTGTTAAATGCCATGGTGGACGCGGGCTATATCACTGAAAAACAGGCACGTGCGGCTGAAACCGTACCGCCACCGCCTGGCCGTCGTCCCGGCAGTGGTGATGGTGTTTATTACGCCGCTGATTATGTGGCTGCCGAAGCCGCGCGCCTGATTGGCGAAATCAACCAGGATTTAATTATCCAAACAACCCTGGATACGGGCCTGCAACGCGCGGCGGAACAATCTGTGGATGAAGTCATGCCGGATGCAGAAAGCAAAAATGTTTCGCAGGCCGCATTGGTTGCAATTGCACCGGACGGCGGCGTGCGCGCCCTGATTGGCGGCGCAAATTACCATGACAGTTCATTCAACCGTGCCTTTCAGGCGAAGCGTCAACCGGGTTCATCCTTCAAGCCCATCGTTTACCTGGCGGGATTAGAGGCAGGCCTGACGCCTGCCACTGAAATTGAAGATGCACCCATTTCATTTGGATCCTGGCATCCCGGCAATTATGACGGTGAATATCTGGGTCCTGTCACTTTATCCTATGCTCTGGCAAAATCCCTGAACTCTGTTGCCATTCGCGTACTGGATTACGCCGGCACCGCGCGCGCCGTGGATGTGGCACAGCGATTGGGCATTCAATCTCATGTGGGTGCAGATCTTTCGCTGGCACTCGGCACGCATGTGGTTACGCCCATTGAACTGGCCACTGCCTATAATACCATTGCGCAACTGGGAGCCTATCACACCACTTATGTCATCCAGAAAATCAGCGACAAAAAAAATAAAAAACTCTACGAATTCGTACCGTTTGAAGGCAAACAGGTTGTGGCCCAAGACAAAGTGGCAGCCCTGACGATGATGATGACAGGGGTGGTGAATTTCGGCACAGGGACAGCCGCCAATATTGGCCGCCCCGAAGCGGGTAAAACCGGCACGACGAATGAATACCGTGATGCATGGTTTGCAGGCTTTGTGCCACAACTGACCGCCGTGGTCTGGATGGGGAATGACGATAACGCCAAAACGCAAAAAGTGACGGGCGGTTCTTTCCCGGCGCGCCTATGGGCAAGTTTTATGCGCCGCGCGGTTGGCGGAGAACCCGCCTATGCATTGGCAGCCAGCAGCATCAGCTATGACAATACGCCCCAAATGCAAAGTTTTATGAATGAAGTGATTAACTGGAATTCTTCGACAACAAAACAGCCGCCCAAGAATGTTTTGCGTGATCCGAATGAAAACCCCACACCTGTTACGGCACAACCCGTTGCCGCCGCGCCTGTTCCACCAAAAAGCGAAGACGGCCAGGGCGGGTTTAATGACATTATTCAACAAAGCACGACTGATTTACCATCACCGACGGGCGAATAATTTTTCAATGTCCGCAAGCTTCAGTTCAATGTAGGTTGGGCGGCCATGGTTACATTGACCTGAATTTGGCGTTTCTTCCATTTCGCGCAGCAGGCTATTCATTTCAGCGGCATTCAGGCGGCGGCCCGAACGCACGGACCCATGACAGGCCATGGTGGAAGCCACAGCTTCAAGGTGATTGCGCAGCAAATCCGCATCATGGGTTTGATCGGCGATGGCATCACCCAAATCGCGCAATAATTTCTGGCAATTCACTTCACCTAATAATGCAGGCGTTGCCCGCACCATCACCGCGCCATTCCCAAATGCCTCAATCACCAATCCCAATTGGTTCAGGGCCTCCGCCTGCGCCAGCAAGGCATTGCAGGCAGAAGCAGGTAATTCTACCACTTCGGGAATAAGTAACTGCTGTGCGGGCACTTCGCCAGACAATAAATTTTGTTTGAGTTTTTCATAAACCAAACGTTCGTGTGCGGCATGTTGATCAATTAAAATCAAACCATCATGCGTTTGCGCGACAATATAATTTTCATGCAGCTGCGCGCGCGCCGCGCCCAGCGGAAATTTTTCCTGCCAGTCATCATGGGTGCTTTCTTCAATACTGTCATAGCGCGCAGATGGGTCTTGTTCAAATAAACCCATCGGCTGCTGAAATGCCGCGTTTAATTGTGGCGCAGATTGAAACCTGCCAAATGCCTGCGCAGATAATGTATTGGATGTCGTTTGCGCAACCTCCAGCAGGGTCCGCCGAATGGCGCTGACAATCATATTGCGTACGGCTGTTGAGTCCCGAAAACGCACTTCGGTTTTGGCGGGATGCACATTCACGTCTACTTCAGACGGCGGCAATTCCAGCCATAATACCAATTCCGCATGGCGGCCCGATGGCAACAGATCACCATAAGCCCCGCGCACGGCACCCAGCAGTAATTTATCCTTCACCACGCGGCCATTGATGATGAAAAACTGCCGCGCCGAAGTGGCGCGGTGATGCGTGGGCAGACTCACCCAACCCGCCAATGTCATGCGGTCTTTCTCTGCCAAAACTTCGCGCGCGTTTTCCATAAAATTTTGGCCCATCACCTGCTGAACGCGGGCGCGGGCGGAATTTTCTTCGGCCAGATCGGGTGCGGGATAATCCATGGCGGCTTTGCCATCTATTTGCAGACGGAATGCAGCCTGCGGCGCGGCCAGGGCTTGCCGCTCCACCATTTCACGAATGGCCGAAGTTTCCGCACCCGTGGTTTTTAAAAATTTGAGCCGTGCAGGTGTGGCGTAAAAAATTTCCTGCACCACCACGCTGGTTCCCTGCGCGCGTGCCGCTGGCTCGGCGGCAGCAATATTGCCACCATTGACCTGAATAACATTTGCATTTGCCGCACCGCGCAGGCGCGATATGATTTGCATGCGTGCCACCGCGCCAATCGCCGCCAATGCCTCGCCGCGAAAACCACGGCTCTGAATATCCGATAAATCACATTCTGGTAATTTGGACGTGGCATGGCGTTCCACGGCGAGTGCCAGATTTTCCGCATCCATGCCCTGGCCGTCATCATGCACCGCCAGCAACGACCGGCCACCATCGGCAATTTCAATATCAATTTGCCGCGCACCGGCATCCAGCGAATTCTCAATCAATTCCTTAATTGCCGCCGCAGGCCGCTCCAGCACTTCACCGGCAGCAATCTGATTGACAATATTTTCGGGCAATCGCTGGATGCGCATCATCGTCATCCTTATTGGATCATCTCGCTATCATCTGCCAGGTCTGACATATCCGCCTCATCCAGGCGCGCGCCGGATAAAACAGCCCCGGTCAAACGCGCACCGGATAATTTTGCGCCATGCAAATTCGCCCCAGAAAAATCCACATAAGAACAATCCGTATTTGTCAGATTGGCATGGGAAAGATCCGCGCCTTTCAGACTGACGTGACGTAAAACTGCCCCAGACAAATCAGCGTTTTTATATTTACCGGGCGCGAGTTCCAATGGCCCGATTTTTGCACCCGCCAAATTAGACATATTGAGCAGCGCACCCTGCAAGGAAACACCCCGCATATCACCGCGCGACAAATCACAGGCGCGTAAATCGCCCTTATCAAATTGTGCAAACTGCATTTCAATGCCGGGCATGCGCAGGCCATAAATCACCGTGCCCACTGCCTTAATCGCCGTGAATGTCACGTTTTCCATCGGGAATGCCGGACGCAAATCATAACCCGATAAATCAATCTTGCGACCATCTGTGCCGCCCGTTTTCACCCAGGCCGCATGCAAATGCAAAAGTTCGGTAACGGGTTGATCCAGCTCCAAAATCGAACGGCCCGCAGGTGCATCCGTTAAAACACCGGTAAAATCTGCACCGGCGGTTTCCGTCATCGCCATATCCGCACCGATTAAAATCGCACCGCGCATATTGGCATCGCGCAAATCTGCGCCCATTAGGTTCGCCGCATTTAAATCCGCGCCAGAGAAATTTGCGCCCTTCAGGTTTGTGCGCACCATCGAACAGCCGCGCATAATCGCATTGCTGAAATTCGTATTCATCGCCACAGCCCCGGATAATTTTGCACCGGTCAGATTGGCATTGGACAGGTCCGCGCCTACGGGCCGCGTATCAGAATTGCCCCAGCCACCCACCAATTCGCCGCGGCGGCCCATTTCAGCAATTTTGCCATCCCGCAAATCCGCATCCTGTAAATTCGCACCCATCAGGCTGGTCGCGCGGAAAACCGCACCACGCAAATCAGCCTTGACCATCGATGCGCAAATTAAATTTGCATGGCGCAAATCAGCCGCAAATAATGTCGCACCATCGAGACGTACGCGCAATAAATTCGCACGTGCCAAGACCGCGCCGGTAAAATCCGCAAAAGCCAGA
>DPZW01000023.1 GCA_003536545.1 Rhodospirillaceae bacterium | reverse complement strand
ACCACCGATGGAACCCGTGTGGCAGGCCTTTGATTTGCGGGTGGGCATGCTTTCTGCCCTCATCAAAAACATTGCTATTCCTGAGGGAAGTGATCTAGACTTACCTGAAGATGACCGTGGCGGCGGTGGAACCACCTCCGGCGGCCAAAAACTCGCACCAAAAATGGGAATGAAATAAGTTATGACACCTCAAGTGTTAGCCGCCTGTTTGCTGTTTGCAGCCAATACTTATCAATTGCCACCCCAGGCTTTGATTGCGATCATGCATGTTGAAGGTGGCCGCGTGGGACAATCCGTAGGGCCAAATAGCAATGGCTCCTATGACCTGGGCCCGATGCAGGTCAATACTTTGTGGGTGCCGAAGCTTGCCAAGATATGGGGCACAGACCGCGAAACTGCGCATCGTCGCGTGCGCGACAATGGCTGCGTGAATATTCATGTCGCGGCATGGATTTTGCGCCAGCGCGTGAATGATACCGGAAATTTATATAAAGGCATTGCAGCCTATCATTCCTATACACCTGTGCATGGCAATCGCTATTTGCAAAAGGTTGTTGTGGCCATGCGTCGTCTGGGGTTTTTAACCGCAGATAATCGCCCGGCTAAATCTTCTGCGCCGCAAGGCTAGTTTCTTTAATTTCCCGGCAAAATATAATTATGACGTCCAGCTGGGCACCAGGCCGCGCAGGCGACGATTGGCAACTGTTAATTGCGTGACGCCCAAAGATGTTTCGCCATGCAGTTCACGCATCAAGACATCCAGACGTTCTGCCAATTGATGCTCGTTCGCAATCCATTGCTGCAGCGTTTGATTCTGCGTCAGGACTGCACGGGTCAGACGCAATTGATGGGCACTAAAATCCTCAATCAAGGCACTGATCGCCTGTCGTTGCCAATATTCATTGCGCATGCTTTGACGTGCCTGTTCGCGCAACTGGTCAAAACCAAAACGCTCGCCAATCTGGAAATATATCTTGGCTGAATCCACTACAGGTTTCTTGATATCCAGAGCCAGCGCAATCACGCTTGGTACTGCAGCGAGTGATCGGATGTTGGCATGCGCGGCCGCAATATTGACGGGAACGCCTTCAGCAATCAAGCGTTGCTCGTGATTATTACGCGCGTGACGACGTTCAGGTGGCAAAAGCGACAGAATGTTATCTGATAATTTAACAAAATGGGGCTGATAACGTGCAATTGTCCCGGAAATATCACGCAATAATTCATTTTGATTCAAGAACCATGGCAGGCTGCGATCGGTATGTTGTAGCAACTCAATCAAGAGCTGCTGTTGCACTTCACTTGGAACATTCTCCAAAGCCTGAACCGCATTCCAGTGTTTTTCGAATTCAAACAAAGCATTCGCAATCACAAACGATCGCGCGATATCAGCATAGCCCAGACCCGTCCGATCACTGAGCCATTTGGGCATATAAACACTTGCCTGATTAACGATGGCATTTGCCAATAACATGGCCACCAATTGCTGTTTCAGAGCAAAATTATTAACCGCTTCGGGATATTTCTTAACGATCGCGGCTGGGAAATATTCATGCAGCAGCGGAAGCAGGGCCGGATCATCTACAATATTATCCTGGGCTAACATTTGCGTAACCAGCAGCTTTGTGTGGGACATAATGACGCTGATCTCAGGACGTGTCAGTTTCTGGCCCTCAATTGCCATGCGCGCCAAATCTGCCTCTGTGGGCAAGGCCTCGAGCTTGCGACTAATCCCCGATAAATTTTCAAGCTCCTCAATCAATTGGCCAAAATGCTCTGTACGTCCGGGGGACATTTCACGTGCGATACCCAGAGCAGTATTCTGGGCACGATTATTGGCAAGAACTAACGCTGCGATTTCATCTGTCATGCTCTCAAGCAGTTTATTTCTGTTATCCATGGTCAATTTGCCATCAGATACCAAAGCATTGAGCAGAATTTTAATATTCACTTCGTAATCCGAAGTATTTACGCCAGCCGAGTTATCAATGAAGTCAGTATTCAGCGCGACACCATGATGATCCGCCTCAATCCGCCCACGCTGGGTCATTCCCAGATTGGCACCTTCACCAATAATTTTACAGCGTAATTCATTACCTGTGATACGAATAAAATCATTGGCTTTATCACGTACATCGACATCCAATTCCGTGGATGCCTTCACATAGGTGCCGATGCCACCAAACCATAACAAGTCCACCTGTGCGCGCAAAATAGCACGCATTAATTCTGCAGGTGTGACTTTATCATTCTCAATTCCAAATGCTGCCTTGATTTCAGGGGTCAGCTCCAGCTCCTTATCGCCACGGCTGTAAATTCGCCCACCTTTGGATAACAGGGCAGGATTATATTGATCCCAATTTGCAACTGCCTTGAATAAACGTGTACGTTCAGCAAAACTTTTAGCCGGATCCGGATGTGGATCGCAAAAAATATGGCTGTAGCTAAAAGCTCCAATTAATTTAAGATGCGGGGACTGTAATAAACCATTGCCAAAAACATCCCCGCCCATATCACCCACACCGACAACGGTAATAGGATCTTTATCCACATTGATACCGAGGAGATAACCATGGTGGCGTACACTTTCCCATGCGCCCCGTGCAGTAATCCCCATTCCTTTATGATCGTAACCCACGGAGCCACCGGAAGCAAAAGCATCACCCAGCCAATGGTTATAATCTTTGGAAATGGCATTTGCGATATCAGAGAAAGTTGCTGTTCCCTTGTCCGCTGCAACCACAAGATACGGATCCGGCTCGTCATAACAAACCACACGGCGGGGACGCACCATTTCCTTATTCACCCAGTTATCGGTGATATCCAGCAAACCACGAATAAAAATCTGATAACAGGCAATACCTTCGGCCTGGATGGCCTTACGGTCACCATCGAGTGGCGGATATTTCACATAAAACCCGCCCTTGGCACCTGTCGGCACAATCACACTGTTTTTAACCGTCTGCGCTTTCATCAGGTCGAGAACTTCGTCGCGGAAATCTTCACGTCTATCCGACCAGCGCAAACCACCGCGTGAAATCTTGCTGGTACGGAGGTGGATCCCCTCAACCCGGTGCGCATAGACGAAAGTTTCATAAAGCGGCACAGGTTTGGGCAATTCCGTAATTTCGGCGCTGTTAATTTTAAAGCTCAATTGTGGTTTGATCATACCCAGGCTGTCGCGCTGATAATAATTGGTACGGACAGTGGCCTGGATGAAATTCAATACACGGCGCAACACCCGGTCTTCATCCAGAGATTTTACCTGGGCGATATAGTTTTCACACTGCTTGAGAAGTGCCGCGGCCTTGGCCTCAGAATGATTATCCGGATCAAAACGTGCATGAAAATAATCCGTCAATAAACGCACAATTGGCGCATGGCGGGTTAATATTTCTGCATAATAATCCTGGCTGTATGGCAGGCGCGCCTGCATCAGATATCGTCCAATTGCCCGTACCAAGACAACTTCCGGCAGGGTCATTTCTGCCAGAAATAATAATTCATTTAAGCGATCATTGCCTGCCAGATTTTGCCAGATCGCCTGCAAAGCTTCCTCGAAAGCATCCTGGCGCGGATCCAGCTTGACCCACTGATCGGCTGTGACCTGGATAGGGAAATCATGAATATGGATTTCACGCTTTTGACCCTCCACAGTAATTTCGCAGGTATAGTGACTATCGCTGACAGGCGTGAGACCAAAGTTCTCGACAATACGCAAGAGTTTGAGTGGCGAAATAGGATCGCCTTCATGATAAAACGACAGGTGATAGGGAGTGTCGCCATCCTGCGCCTTTTGCGAAGTAAACGCCATGACCACGGGTGACTGCACGTTCAATAATTTTTCAACAGAAATGATATCTTCGATTGCGCTTTCAGGCGTATGCGATTCCTGAAAGGACAGGGAGAAAGCTTCACGATATTTTTTGTCTAGTTTACTGGCAACATCATTTGAAAATCTCTGATTTAAGGCCGATAAAATCTGATTTTGCCACGGAGCAC
>DPZW01000015.1 GCA_003536545.1 Rhodospirillaceae bacterium | reverse complement strand
CCCTGCTGGCGGACAAGGGCAGGGCGATGATCCAGACCATCACCATCGCGGATGAATGGTTTGAATCCTACCGCCGCGGCGGTGATGCCATTCGCACCTATATTTTCCCGGGCGGCATGTTGCCATCGCCGGAACGGTTTCAAGCGGCGGCGCAACAGGCAGGGCTGCGCGTGGCGGATCGTTATGCATTCGGCCAGGATTATGCACGCACATTGTCGCATTGGCTGGATAATTTCGAGGCGCGGCTGGGCGATGTCAGGGCATTAGGCTTTGACGAAAAATTCATCCGCATGTGGCGATTTTATCTGACCTGCTGCATCGCCGCCTTTCGCCATGGCCGCACGGATGTGATGCAATGGGAATTGCAACATGCGGCGTAAATTGTTTCCTGTCATCGTGCTTGCGCTATGTCTGCAGACGCATGCGGCATTTGCGGCGGATATGAATCCCGGCGGCGTGCCGCGCGCAGCCGTGGTGGGGCGCGGCGAATTATCCATTGCTTTCTGGGATGTTTACGAGGCAGTGCTCTATGCACCCGACGGGCGGTGGGATCCTGAAAAACCGTTTGCGCTATCGATCCATTATTACCGTGAGATTGAAGGGCCGGATATTGCCGACCGCAGCGTGCGCGAAATCCGCCGCCAGGGATTCGACAATGAAATTCAACTGGCAGCATGGAATGCGCAATTGAAAGAGATCTTTCCCGATGTGCGTAACGGCTCTGTGCTGACCGCCAGCTATCAGCCCGGTATCGGCACGCGCTTTTACGCAGATAAGAATTTTATCGGCGAAATTAAGGGCGATGCATTCGCCGTGCAATTCTTTAATATCTGGCTGGGCGAAAAAACATCCGAGCCCGGATTACGCCGGCAGTTGCTGGGCTTGTCATGACGCATACCGCCGCCATCGCTCCCAAACATCTGGCGCAATACGGCATGCTCGCCATGCCGGTTGCCTTTGCGGGATTCCCGCTTTATGTGCTGGCACCTGATTTTTACGCCGTGCAGCACGGCCTGTCGCTGGGTTTGCTGGGCAGTATCCTGCTGCTGATCCGCTTGCTGGACGGCGTGCAGGATCCCGTGCTGGGCTGGCTGGCGGACCGATACCGGAAATATTTTATGTTGAGCCTGATTGTGGCCGGGACGTTATTAGTGACTGCGATTTACAGCATGTTTAACGCGGTGATATTTTCACCCGCGCTGTGGTTTGCACTGACTATGATCATGGCCGTATCATCTCACAGCATCATCAGCATTATTCTGGGTGCGCAGGCGACATTATGGACCCATAATCCGCTGGATCAAACCCGCCTTGCCGGCGCGCGCGAGGGCTTTGCGCTGATCGGACTGGTGATTGCAGTTTCAGCGCCCAGCCTGTTGGCGCAGATTGTGGATGATGAAAAAATTTACGTCATCTATACGCTGATCCTTGCCGCCTTGATGGCGATTGGCCTGATATGTTTCAGTCGCATCCCGCGCGCAGTCATACAGGATGACGGCGCAGAAAAACAAAATGGCTTTATTCTTTCAGCTTTGCGCGCGCTGCCGCCGCAGACCAGAAAATTGATGACGGTTTATGCCGCAAGTATGCTGGCGGCCAGCATTCCTGCAGTGCTGGTCATTTTTTATGTCAGGGATCTGCTGCAGGCCGAGGCCTTGACCGGATTATTTCTGCTGGCCTATTTTTTATCCGGCGCGATCAGCATGCCGGTGTGGAAAAACATCAGCCAGCATCACGGTAAGTATAAAAGCTGGCTGTTTTCCATTTTTCTAGCGGTGGCGGGTTTTATCGGCGCATTTTTTCTGCAGGCGGGTGATGTCTGGCAATATGCAATTGTCTGCGTAGTTTCAGGTTTTGCACTGGGCGCAGATCTGACGCTGCCACCATCCATTCTGGCGGATGATATTCATCGTTTCAGCAATCACCGTTTTGCGGGAACTTTTTATGCTATGCTGGCGTTTCTATCAAAAGCCAGTCTGGCTTTTGCATCGGTGACGGCACTATGGATCATGGATGCCGCCGGTTTTATACCACAACAGACAAATACGGATGCTGCGTTGTTTGCGCTGGCCGCCACCTATGCCCTGGTTCCCTGCGCATTAAAATTATGCGCCGCTGCCTTGCTGTATCGATTTTTCATTCACGCCAACCCCGGAGAATATGATGAAACGACAACCTCTCGCCGCCATCGTGGGGATCATGATCATGCTTAGCAGTTGCGGCGGCAATCCCATCGATCACTATCAGGGCACAATGCCGCAGGCCGATATTCGTGAATATTTTAATGGGCCGATCAAGGCATGGGGCATTGTGCAGGATTGGCGCGGGCGCGTGGTTAGTCGGTTTGACATTACCATGATTGGCGAATGGCAGGGCGATACGGGCACATTGACCGAACATTTCACTTATTATGACGGCAGCACGCAAAAGCGCGTCTGGACCATTCGTAAACTGGCCGATGGCAGTTATGAAGGCACGGCATCCGATATTCTGGACAAGGCGGTGGGTCAGACAAAAGGCAGCGCGATGCAATGGCAATATGTCATGGATGTGCCGGTCGATGATACCACTTATCGCCTGCGTTTTGATGACTGGATGTGGCTGATGAATGATGGCGTGCTTATCAACCGATCTTATTTGAAAAAATTCGGAATTACGGTTTCCGAACTCACCATCTTTATGCAAAAGCAAACACCATGAAACAGGATTATCAAAATCAGATCATCTGGATCATTGGCGCAAGCAGCGGCATCGGCCGCGCGCTGGCGGGCGAGCTGGCACGGCGCGGCGCAACCCTGGCACTCTCTGCACGGCGGCAGGATGAACTGGCCGCTTTGCAGGCTGAATTGGGCGGCGCGCATCGTAGCTTTGCACTAGACGTTGCGGATGTGGATGGCGTGGCACTGACTGCGAAAACCATTCAGGCGCGTTTCGGGCGGATTGACCGCATTATTTTTCTGGCGGCTGCCTATACGCCGATGCAAACCGATCAGATGGATCTGGCGGCAGTACGGCAGATGATTGATGTCAATCTGACCAGCGCGTTTTATCTGGCGCATGCGGCTCTGCCCATGCTGAAGCTGCAGGGCGGGCGGCCGCAATTGGCACTGTGCGGCAGCGTGGCGGGTTATACGGGTCTGCCCGGCGGCCAGCCCTATAGCGCAACCAAGGCAGGCATTATCAATCTGGCGGAAAGTCTTTACGCCGAACATCACCGTCATATCGATGTGCGGCTGATCAGTCCGGGCTTTGTCCGCACGCCGCTGACCGACAAGAATGATTTCAAAATGCCGATGATCATCACGCCGCAGCAGGCCGCGCGCGCGATTGCAGACGGCCTGTTGTCATCCCGTTTTGAAATTCATTTTCCCAAACGCTTTACTTTGTTCCTGAAACTGCTCGCGGCCTTGCCTTACGGGTTGTCGCTGCGAATTGCTGCAACCATGAAATCATAGGAGTCTGTCATGTCCAAATTGCTTGAACCGTTGAAACTGGGTGATCTGACATTGCCCAATCGCGTCATCATGGCACCCCTGACGCGCATGCGCAGCCGCCAGCCGGGGAATATTCCCCATGCGTTGAACGCGGAATATTATGCGCAGCGCGCCACTGCAGGCCTGATCATTTCCGAAGCCACCCAGATCAGTCAGCAGGGACAGGGCTACCCCGCAACCCCCGGCATTCACAGTGCGGAACAAATTGCCGGCTGGCGCGAGGTGACGGATGCCGTGCATGCCAAAGGCGGCAGGATATTTCTGCAGCTCTGGCACGTAGGGCGCATTTCCCATTCATCACATCAGCCGGGCGGGCTGCTGCCAGTTGCGCCATCCGCGATTGCGCCCACCGGAAAAGTTTTTACCGCAGACTGGAAGCAGGCGGATTATGAAACGCCGCATGCATTGACACTTGCAGAAATTTCCGCCATCCGCGATGACTTCCGCAGCGCAGCGGAAAACGCGAAGCAGGCAGGATTTGACGGCGTGGAAGTGCATGGCGCAAACGGCTATCTGCTCGATCAGTTTTTGCAGGATGGCAGCAACCAGCGCAGCGATGCCTACGGCGGCAGCATTGAAAACCGCGCCCGATTATTGCTTGAGGTTGTGGATGATGTCATCGCCATCTGGGGCCATGGCCGCACAGGGGTGCGCCTGTCACCTTATGGGACATTCAATGATATGCAGGACAGCGATCCGGTAGCATTATTCACGCATGTGCTGAACAAGCTGAACAGGCGGCAAATTGCCTATGCGCATGTGATAGAACCCCGCGCCACCAACGCCGGCGGCCAGGATGGCAGTGTTGAAACTGCACCATCCGCTGCTGCATTGTTCCGCGTTCTGTTCAATGGTGCCTATATTTCAGCAGGCGGCTATGTACCTGAAACTGCCGAAGCCACCATCGCGCAGGGAGATGCAGATGCAATTGCCTTTGGCCGCTATTACATTTCCAATCCGGATCTGGTGGCGCGTATCCGGCAAGGGGCAGCCCTTGCCCGCTATCAGCGCGCGACCTTTTACGGCGGCAATGAAAAGGGTTATACGGATTATCCTGCATATTCTGCAGATGCCACCTGATTTTCAATTTCTGTGCATCGTCTGGAATGTCAGCGACAGGCGGTAGCCATGGGGGGAATTGCTATTTTGCCAGGCTTAAATCTTGACATTTGCCCTCTGAAACATTAGAAAAGCCACATTATTTCTTATAAAAATTAGGATGAGAATTAAAATGTCGCCATCACGGGTCAATCGCGCAAGAAAAAACTATTCTGGTGGCGATATAGATAAGCTTAATGAGCTTGTAAGCCAGCAGCCGGGCGCAGAGCATGACGCCTGCGGTCTTATCATGATTGCCGCAGAAGATGGTAAACCGCGTGCAGACATTATTCCAGACGCATTAACTGCATTGGGCCGCATGGCGCATCGTGCGGGGACAGCAGCGGATGGTGAAACCAGTGATGGTGCCGGATTATTATTCGGTCTTTCGCAGGATTTTTTCAAAGCAGAATACCAAAAAATTTCTGGCGCGCCATCGGATCATGATGTGGGCGTGGGACAATTCTTTTTCCCTGCAGATTCACAGCGTGCAGAAGAAATTAAACGCGACATTGAAGAAGATTTAAAAGATCTGGGAAATATTGTCTGGCGCGAAGTGCCCACAGATGATGCGCAGCTGGGGCCGATTGCACTGTCGCAAAAACCGGCAATCTGGCAGGCCATTATCGCGCCATCGGGCGCAATCGCAGCCAAGGATTTTGAGAATGGTCTGCTTAGAAATATGCGCAAGATTGGCAACAGACTGGAGGTAACGGATCCCGATGCCGCAGTGCTGTCCATGTCCTCTCAAACCATCGTCTATAAATATATGGTTGCACCTGGAAAATTGGGCCAGTTCTATCCGGATCTGACAAGCGGCGAAATGATAACGCATGTTGCCGTGGGGCATGACCGCTATTCCACGAATACCACTTCAAAACCTTCGCGTGCGCAGCCGTTTGCGTCTATGGCACATAATGGTGAGATCAATTCAGATAACGGCAATGTGCTGCAGGCCATTGGCCGATACGGCGATGGTGTGGTGCCGGTCAGCAGTTCAGATTCAGGTCATCTGGATGGCATTCTGCGTCATTACCGCGAAAATGGGATGAGCCTGTTGCAGGCAATGCGCATGACAACATCAGAAGTTCCCGATGAAAATATGCCGCCGGATCATTTGAAGCTCGCGCGTTATCTGCGTGCAATGGAAGCACCGTGGAGCGGTCCTGCAGGACTTTTGGGGACAGATGGCAATATGGCCATTGCCAAGGTGGATGATAATGCATTGCGTCCGGTGTGGGTCAGCCGCACACGTGATGGCCGTTTGATCGCAGCGTCAGAGGATGGTGCTGTCACCGTTGCGCCGTCTGAATTATTGGAACGGCGTATTCTGAGTCCTGGTGAAATGGTTGCCGTTGATTTGGTATCACAAGAATTTTTAAATAATCATGCCATTGCTGAACGTCTGATCGCAGAAATTGGCCTTGAGAATCTGGATATTTTTGACAAAGCCCTGACAAATATGGCGGCAACCTCTGATGCCGTTACCTTTGGCCCGGCTGTGATGTCAGAAGATGACAATGAAAACTGGATCAGGACAGCCAATGCGGTTGGCATGACTGAAGAAGAACAGGCAAGAGTCATCACCATCGCTGCATTGGATGGCAAGGAAGCGGTAAGCTCCATGGGCGATGATACGCCGATTGCCCCGTTTTCAAAAATGCGCCGCCCGCTTTATCATTTTATGCACCAGCTGTGCGCGCAGGTAACCAACCCACCCATTGATTATTTGCGCGAACCGGATGCGTTTTCAACCCGCACGTGGCTGGGTCAGCGTGATCCCATTAATGGTGTAGTCGGACCAATTTACGAATTAGACAGCCCGATTTTAACGCGTCATCAATTCAAGACGATGAAGGACCATGTCGGGCGGGATAAAGTGATGGTGCTGGATGCCACTTTTGCCCCCGATGGATCAGAGACATTCCTTCAGGCTTTGCGTCGTTTGCAGACAGAGGCATTAAAAGCTGTTGAGGAAGGTTTCACCCATATTGAAATCAGCCATGCCAATGTGGCGAGTAATCGCGTTATTTTAAACGGCGCGATGGCAATTTCCGCCGTGCATTCATCCCTGTTGCGCAGACAAAAACGCCAACAGGTTTCTCTGCATTTAAATGCTTATGATGTCTGGGATTCCCATTCGGCGGCAATGGCCATTACTTGCGGCGCAGATGTGGTTTGCCCGAATTTTGCCGAAGCGATGATTGCACATCATGGCGGGAATGCGGAACATATTCAAAACTTCCAGAAATCTCTCAATAGCGGTCTTTTGAAGATTATGGCTAAAAAGGGAATTACCGACGTCAACAGCTATCGCGGCGGTTACCAGCTGGAAATCATGGGTCTTGGTAAAAAAGTAACGGAAGAATTTATGATGGGCGTGCCCAATGTGATGGGTGGGTTTAGCGCAGAACGCATCAATAGCTGGGAACGCAAACGGCATTTGGCGGCTTATAACGCCAATCATGCGGTGATGCCGGATAAGGGCAGTTTACGTCAGCATTCGCGCGAAGAAGGCGATGAACCCCATGGCTGGAACAGTGCCTATTTCACGCGCATTCAGGAAGCGGCCTATCATGGCGATTATCAAGCATTTCAAGAAGCATGCCTGGTGGCGGATTCATTCCCGCGTAAATATGACGGCACGTTTCCAGGTGACATTCCTGCTGATCTGAAAGCGGATACAGCGCGCTATAACCGCCCCCTGCATCCACGGCATATGCTGCAAATTAAATCGGATCGTGCGGCCATTGCGATAGAAGAGGTTGAGTCTGTTGAATCCATTCTCAGGCATTTTGTGATTGAAGCGATGAGTTTTGGCGCAGTGAGTGAAGAGGCGCAGCAGGCAATTTTTGAAGCAGCGCATCATTTAGGCATGATTGCCTGTGGTGGTGAAGGCGGCCAGTTGAATGAATGGAAATATAAAGCTTCGCAAGTTCAGCTGGCTTCCGGTCGCTGGGGCGTGACTGGCGATTATTTGACCGGCGATTATGATGGGGAAACACATCAATTTTCGGCCAAGGAATATCAGGTTAAATTCGGCCAGGGCGCAAAGTGGGGCGAGGGTGGCCAATATCCGGCAGAAAAAAATACGGAACGCACTGCGCGTGCGCGTTATGCACCGGCACGGACCAATTTGATTAGCCCACCCCCGCAACACAATCAATATTCTATTGAAGATACTGCGCAGCAATGCTGGAATCTGAAAGCCTTGAATCCGGATGCCCGCATTTCCGGGAAAATTGTTGCTACCAGTGGTGTCAGCACAATTGCGGTAGGATTGGTTAAAGGTGGATTTGATATTGTCCTAATATCCGGACATAGCGGCGGCACGGGTGCGGCGGGCGATTCCTCTATTCATTTCACCGGTATGCCATCCGAAATGGGATTATGGTTGTCGCATGTGGATCTACAGCGCAACGGCTTGCGCGATCGCGCGCAACTGGAAACAGATGGCATGATGCGCACACCCCGGGATATTATGATTGCCGCTGCATTGGGTGCGGACCGTGTGGGTTTTGGCACATTGGCCTTGATTGCAATGGGATGTGATATGCAGGGCCAGTGTGACAAAAATAAATGTGGTCGCGGTCTGGCCACGCAGGATGAAACATTGCGCGAAAAATTCAATGCAACAGCGCAAAATTTGATTCATACATTTACCTTTATGGCACAGGGCGTGCGCGAAGAACTGGCACGCAATGGTTATAAAACCTGGGCAGAATGGCGGGGCAGTGCGCCGCGCGTTCTCAGCCAGATTAAATCAGAAAATACATTCTGGAATGCGATGGATCTGGATGGGCTGATCCAGTCACCGCCGGTGCCAGCTGTAAATGCTGCGCTGGAGGGTTGCGCGCCCTGCGCTGCGCCAGCGAATGATAATTTTACAACTGTGCAGGCTTATCAAAATCATGCAAATCCTGAAGACCCGCTTGTCATTGACTTGGGCGAGGTTACCATTTCTGAAAGAAACATCGGCACCGTTTTGTCCGGTGAAATCATGCGTGAGAGAAAAAGAGGCAGCAACGTTGCCAACACAGTGAAGGTAACCATTCAATCTTCGGGCGCAGCAGGACAGGCATGGGGTTGTTACGTCACCGATCACATGACACTGGAACATACAGGCACAACCGGCGGCGGCACAGGTGAAGGCCTGACAGGCGGCACATTGGTGATCAAGCGTCCTGATAATGATGATATTCCAGAATATGCCCCCCGTGCAGTGTGCGGCGGGTCGGCCTTATTCGGCGCAACCAGCGGTGAATTTTTTGGCGATGGCGGCGCAGGACAGCGTTTTGCCGTTTGTAATCGCGGCGCGACGGCGGTCATCAGCGGAGATGTGGGGCCCTATGCCTGTGAATATATGACAGGCGGTGATGTGACATTATTGGGCAAATTGGGCGCACATGCGTTTGCTGGTATGTACGGTGGCATTGCGTTTAATTATGACCCTGATCAAAAAAATCTAGACCAGGCAGATTTACAAACCGTGGCGGCATTCCGTCTGGGCGAATTGACCAGCCATGATGGCCAATATGCAATGACACCCGTGATGGTGCACAGGTTGAAAGATAAACTGGCAAGCCGCCTGCATGATTACACTGAGAGAACAGAAGATTTTAGTTTTACAGACGTGAAGCCCCAGGATTTCTGGGTCATTGTTCCGAAAAAGGAAAGTGGTTTGATCAATTTAAATGACTTTGAAGAATCTCCCCCGGAGCAGGAAGCAACCGCTGCGCTTGCTCTATCCACGTGCGGCAGTGGCTGCGCAACCCGTTGCGGCAACGGCGCACGCCAATACCGCGATGACAGGAATCCAGGTGATAGAACAGCGAAGGGATTTTATCAGTCCCCGCTAAGCGCAATGAATTTTGTTTTGTAAGAATGGGAATTTACTAAATGGCACTTACCCCCAGACATTTTCAAGGCATGGCCGGCAAGCCAGGTGGCGGTCTGACATTACCTGTGGATGCGCGCGCAGATAAATGGTCAACACGCGTCCAGCTGCGCCAGACAAGTGATGGCACAGAGCAATCCGCAAATTACTGTTCGGGTTGTAAAAGCTCCACCTGTTCATCCGGGCAGGGCGGACATACCGGCTGCCCATTTGGTCATAATATTCGTGATACGATGAGCAATGTGGCCAATAAAAATACCGGGGCTGCACTTGCTTTGCAGTTGCAAAAAACTATTTTTGAATCTGCCTATAGTTTGCTCTGTCCACAACAGGGGCATTGCGAGGGCACATGTTTTAATGGTCGGAATGGCGGCGACTCGGTGGCTATTAAATCCGTGCAGCAGGCAGTGGCGCAGTGGGGCCTGGAAAATGGTGAAATCAGGAAATATGTTGCAGCTGCAAGGGTTAAAAAACCAAATGGCAAAAGCATTGCGATTATTGGCGGCGGCTTTGCCGGCCTGGAGGCGGCTTATCATCTGGCATTAAATGGCTGGAAGGTTGAAGTTTATGACGCAAATGCAAAACCGGGTGGCCTGGGTGCATATGGTATTCCGCCTACTAAAATGAATTATGATGAAACCATGGCACCATCTATTCAGATTATGAAGGATGTGCTGGGGGTTGAGTTTCACCAAAATACAATTGTCGGTGATACGTCTATTTCTTTGCGCGGCAAAAAAGGCGCGCACTATGTCTCTTTTGATAGACTGTGCATGA
>DPZW01000185.1 GCA_003536545.1 Rhodospirillaceae bacterium | reverse complement strand
GGGCGCAGTCATGGTGGGGATGCTGATCTTCTTCTTTTTCCTCCCCTCGCGGATGTCGACCGGCCAAATGGGTTTGCTCTATAGCGACCTGCCGCAAGCTGATAGCGGCGCGATTGTCCAAAAACTCGATACCATGCAAATTCCTTATACGGTTTCCGCAGATGGTATGCAGATTAAGGTACCGACGGATCAGGTGGGTAAATTGCGGATGGTGATGGCGGCTGAAGGTTTGCCATCCGGCGGTGGCGTGGGCTATGAAATTTTTGACAAGCAAAGCAGCTTTGGTACGACGACATTCGTACAAAACATCAATCAGCTGCGCGCCCTTGAAGGTGAACTGGCACGCACCATTTCAACGGTGCAGGGTATCCGCGCCGCGCGTGTGCATCTGGTTTTGCCGGAACGTGAATTATTTGCCCGCCAAAGCCGCCCGGCAACGGCCAGCGTTTTTCTAACATTGCGCGGATCAACGGCATTATCGCGCGAGCAGATCGCCGCCATTCAGCATTTGGTTTCTGCAGGTGTGCCGCAGTTAAAACCGCAGGCCATTTCAGTTATTGATAATGCCGGAAATTTGTTGGCGCGCGGTTCCACAGATGGCGACAGTTCTTCTGTGGGGGCCGGCGGCCAAACAGGTGACGAAGTGCGGCGCGATTTTGAGGCACGTACTGCCCAGCAGGTTGAGGATTTATTGGGCCGTACTGTCGGCTATGGCCGCGTTCGTGCCACCGTTACCGCAGATATGGATTTCAACCGTGTCGTCACGAATGAAGAAAAATTTGATCCCGAAGGCGCAGTGCCGCGTTCTACACAGGCCGTGACAGAAACCAGCACAAATTCCGAAACATCGGGCGGTGGCACCGTATCCGTGGGCAATAATCTACCCGCGGGTGAGGGGGCGGCAGGTGGCGGTGGCGGTGCGAACAACAACAGCAACCGTACCGAGGAAACAACAAATTTTGAAGTTGGGAAAAAGATTATCAATACCATTCAGGAAATGGGCGCGGTCAAAAAGATCTCTGTCGCCGTGATTGTGGATGGTAATTATACAGAAACCCCAGGAGAAGAGGGTGCGCCGCCTACGCAAACCTATCAGCCACGTAATGCCGAAGAAATGGCGAAGCTGGAAGAGCTGGTGAAATCTGCCATTGGTTTCGATGCAGACCGTGGCGATACGGTAAAGATTGAAAACATGCAGTTCGCACGTGATGCAGAAGCCGCGCCTGAAGCGACGCTGCCGCTGGGCTTTACCAAAGATGATCTATCCAAATTGCTGGAAACTTTCGTGCTTGGCCTGGTTGCTATTCTCTTTATTTTGCTCGTGGTTAAACCACTTACCAGCAAGGTGATGGCGCAGGTGCCGGCATCCGGTGGCGGTTATGGTGGCGGTGGTTTTGGCGGGGGCAGCGGCAATAATAATGCCATGCTGACCGATCAATCCGGCATGGGCGGTATGGGTGGCGGGCCACCCCAATTAGGATCGCCGCAGAATTTCAATCCTGAAGAATTGGCCGAGCGCGCCATGGCGATGGAGAGTGAAATTGAACGCATGATTAACCTGGAGCAGGTGGAAGGTCGCGTGCGCGCGTCATCGCTCAAAAAGATTTCTGAAATTGTTGATAAGCATCCGGAGCAGGCCGTCGCGATTTTGCGCAACTGGCTGTACCAGGATCCGGCACGATAGGAGACGCATATGGCAGCCCCACCCGTCAAAGTACGTGAAGATTTTCGTGGTCTGTCTGGCCCGCAGAAAGCTGCAATTTTAATGTTGTCGCTGGGCGAAGAGGCAACCATTAAATTATTCAATCACATGGACGAGGACGAAATTAAAGAAGTTTCGCAGACCATGGCTAACCTGGGCATGGTTGGCTCCAGTGTGATTGAAAGATTATTTGTGGATTTCACCGAGCAGATTTCATCCACCACCTCTCTGACCGGAAGTTTTGAATCGACCGAGCGTTTGCTGTCCAAGGTTCTGGGCAAAGATAAAGTTGGCAATATCATGGAAGAAATTCGCGGTCCTGCGGGCCGGACCATGTGGGATAAACTTGGGAATGTGAACGAACAGGTTCTGGCCAATTATCTGAAAAATGAATATCCGCAGACGGTGGCAGTGGTGCTGTCTAAAGTTCGCCCGGATCATGCGGCGCGCGTGCTGGGCATTCTACCGGAAAGTTTTGCAATGGAAGTTGTGATGCGTATGCTGCGCATGGAGGCCGTACAAAAAGACGTGCTGGAAGACGTTGAGAAAACATTGCGAAACGAATTTATGTCGAACCTGGCGCGCACCAATCGCCGCGATCCGCATGAGGTGATGGCGGAGATTTTCAACTCGCTCGACCGCAACGTGGAAAGCCGATTTATTTCGGCACTCGAGGAACGCAACCGTGATGCGGCTGATAAAATCCGCTCACTCATGTTCACCTTTGAACATCTTGCACTGTTGGATCCTTCTGGCGTGCAAACCCTTATTCGGACCGTGGATAAGGACAAACTCGCACTTGCGCTCAAGGGTGCAAACGATAGTCTCAAGGAGCTGTTCTTTAGCAATATGTCGGAACGTGCCTCCAAAATCTTGCGCGAAGATATGGCGGCGATGGGGCCTGTGCGTTTGCGCGATGTGGATGAAGCGCAGCAGGTTCTGGTGAAAACTGCCAAAGATCTGGCAGCCAAAGGCGAGATTGTGATTTCTTCGGGCAAGGAAGAAGATGAGGTTATTTATTAATGACCAAACCATTCCTCTTTGATAATCGCGACTTCGACGAATTGGCCGAAGCCAATGGCTTGTCGCCCGAGGAACGCCCGCAGTTCAGTCAGCTGGACATGGAGGCAGCAGTTTCCAGTGCGCAGCAACGCGGGTTTGAAGAAGGATTATCCAGTGCGGTGCAAAGCGAAGAAGCGAAAACCACGCGTCTTTTGGAAAAAATTATGGGCGGCATCGCGGATCTGCATGCAGCAAAAGCTCAGCGGGATGCCGATGCCCAAAGCATGGCGATAGAGGTGGCTTCTGGCTTGTTGCGTAAATTGATGCCTGAGCTTGCCATTCATCCTTCCTTGGAAGGCGTTAGCGAATTGGTGCGCCAGGTGATGATGGACAGGTTTGAAGAGCCGCGTTTGATTATTCGTGTGCATGACAGTGTATTGGATGGCCTGAATGAACGTTTGCAGTCGCTTGCACAGCAATCAGGCTTTCGCGGACAATATGCCTTGATGGCCGACACATCACTCTCGCCACCCGATTGCCGGATTGAATGGTCAAATGGCGGTGCGGAACGTTCTGTTGTACGTCTGTGGGATGACATGCATATCTCGCTCGCGCAAATTCAGGCCGCGCTGGATGGCAAAGCCGCAGAACCCTTGCAGCATATGCAGGTCGCTGCTGCTGAAACAAAAATAGATGCCGCTGCAAAACCCGAAGCCACGATTGAAGAAGTTTTATCCCAAGAACCTATGAATGCAGAAAATCCCAACGAAAGTGAGCCATCATGAGTGATACCACAGACTTAACCCTGAATGAACTTCAAGAGCCCAACGAGGCAGCTGCTCCCATCGCCGGGGTTGCTGAAATTTCAGAAAAAGATTTAAACGCCGTTTACGATATTCCGGTGACGGTACAAGCCGTTCTGGGGCGCGCACAAATGCAGGTTTCGCAGCTTTTAAAACTTGGCCGTGGTGCGGTGGTTGAGCTGGACCGCAAAGTGGGCGAGGCGATTGATATCTACGTCAATAACCGTCTGGTTGCGCGTGGTGAGGTTGTGGTGGTCGAAGACCGTCTGGGCATCACGATGACAGAGATTATTAAATCAGACCGGAATTAATTGGAGTAACGCGTTATGCGCTTGATGATTGTAGGCCAGCTGGAAGGACATGTTGTTGCCGCAGGTAAAATTGCGACAAGCAGGGGTGCAAAAGTTACGCATGCGGATTCTGCTGAACGTGCTCTGAATGCTCTGCGCTCAGGCAAGGGGGCTGATCTCTTGATGGTGGAGATCAAGCAGGATATCGCCGGTCTGATTAAAAGTTTGCAGGATGAGCGCATTGTGGTGCCGGTGGTGGCCTGCGGCATTGGTACGGAAAAAGAACTCGCGGTTGCTGCGATTAAAGCAGGCGCAAAAGAGTATGTACCGCTGCCGCCCGATGCGGATTTAATCGCTGCGGTGCTGCAGGCCGTTGCCGAAGAGCAGACAGATTTTATTGCGGAAGATCCCGCAATGCTAAAAGTTTTGCAAATGGCGGATCAGGTGGCGGGCACCGACGCGACGGTATTGATTACGGGTGAAAGCGGCACGGGTAAGGAAGTGATGGCACAATATATTCACCGCAAATCACGCCGCGCAACAGGGAGCTTTATTGCCACTAACTGCGCGGCAATTCCAGAAACGTTATTAGAGTCCGAATTATTTGGCCATGAAAAAGGGGCCTTTACGGGTGCAGTCGCACGCCGTCTGGGCAAGTTTGAAGAAGCGGATAACGGTACGTTATTCCTGGATGAAGTGACGGAAATGCCGATGCCGCCGCAGGCGAAACTGCTTCGCGCGATTCAGGAAAAGGAAATCACGCGCCTGGGCAGCAATAGTCCCGTAAAGGTGAATATTCGCCTGATTGCAACATCAAACCGCGATTTGCAGCAGGCGGTGAAGGATAAAGTCTTCCGCGAGGATTTATATTTCCGTTTGAATGTGATCAATATTTCGCTACCGCCGCTGCGTGACAGGACTAAAGATATTCCGGCCCTGGCGAATTTCTTTGTGAAGAAATATGCGGATGCCAATTACATGGCACCCAAATCTATTTCCGATGCCGCCATGCAAAAATTGATGATGCATAGCTGGCCGGGTAATGTGCGCGAATTAGAAAACACCATGCACCGCGCTTTACTGCTGTCTGGAGATGATGGCATTGATGTTGACGCGATTATGCTTTCCGGTCAGCCACAGGCCGGCGGCGATGATGGCGACATTGATGATGAAACATTCAAGGTCGGGATGGTCGGGAAAAAACTTGAGGATGTTGAGCGTCAGTTAATCATTGATACGCTCACGCATACGCTTGGCAACCGCACGCATGCGGCAAATATTCTGGGCATTTCCATTCGTACACTGCGTAATAAATTGCGCCAGTATAATGCCGAAGGTCACGCCGTGCCGCCGCCGCCAGTGGGTGAAGCGGCCGCGGAAGCTGCCAGCGCATAGGGGCCTGCAGGAATGGCCACCGCAACCCTTTCCAGCAGTCCTTCCAATCCTGACATGATGGCGGACATGCTCGCAGGCGCACGTTCGGGTCCTACGATCTTTGCGGTTGGCGTTTTCTCAATTTTGATGTTGTTGTTTTTTCCCGTGCCCAAAATGTTGCTGGATATGTTGCTGGCAACCTCTATCATGGCATCTATTCTGGTTTTGATGACATCGCTTTTTGTGCAGCGTCCGCTGGAGTTTACATCCTTTCCGACCATCTTGCTTGTGATTACGATGTTCCGCCTCGCGCTCAACATTGCATCTACGCGATTGATTTTGTCGCATGGTCACGAAGGCACGCGCGCAGCAGGTGAAATCATCCACGCTTTTGGCCAATTGATGGCAGGTGATTTTATGATCGGGGTGGTCGTGTTTGCGATCATCGTCGTTGTAAATTTTGTTGTCATTACCAAGGGTTCCGGCCGTATCGCCGAAGTTGCCGCACGATTTACCCTGGATGCGATGCCGGGCAAACAGATGGCCGTTGATGCAGATCTGTCTGCAGGTTTGATTACAGAAGAAACAGCACGCAAACGCCGGAAAGACCTTGAGGATGAAAGCAGCTTTTTCGGCGCGATGGATGGTGCAGCCAAATTCGTGCGCGGGGATGCGGTTGCATCACTCATCATCACATTTATCAATATTATTGGGGGGTTGATTATCGGATCCACATCGCACGGTATGGAGCTGGGCGAAGCGGCCAAAAATTATACACTGCTGACGATTGGTGAGGGTTTGGTCGGGCAGATTACCGCACTCATTATCTCCTTTGCATCAGGTATGATTGTGACCAAGGCCGGCCTGACCGGGGATACGCAAAAAGCCGTGACCGGCCAGTTAATGGCCAATCCACTAACGTTTGGGATTGCGTCATTCGTGATGTTCATTGTGGCATTCTTGCCGAACATGCCAATGGCCCCGTTTTTACTTTTGGGCGGTGGCGCAGGATACATGGCTTACCGGATTTCACAAAAACAATCTGCGCAACGTGAATATGACGCAGCCGATATGGCCCCGGATATTTCGTCTGTGCCGATGGAGCCAGTGGATGAACCTATCAGCACCACACTGGCCATTGATACTATCCGTCTGGAATTGGGCTATGCGTTGCTGAATCTGGTGAATAGCGAGGAAGGCAATCGTCTGACCGCGCAAATCAAAGGTTTGCGCAAACAAATGGCGCAGGATTTGGGTTTTGTCCTGCCATCTGTGCGTATTCAGGATAACCTGCAGCTCGATCCCAACCAGTATGTGATTAAAATCAAGGAAATTGAAGCCGGTCGCGGACAGGTGATGTCGAATAAACTGCTTTGCATGGATCCACGCGGCCAGGAAATTGCATTGGATGGGGATCCAACTACGGAGCCCACCTTTGGTTTGCCTGCCATGTGGATTGATGAAATGAAGCGCGAGGAAGCATTATTCCGCGGTTATACCGTCGTGGATGGCCCCACGGTTGTCACGACGCATTTAACAGAGGCTGTGCGCGAGAATATGGCAGAGCTGTTGTCTTACAGCGAAACGCAGAAATTGCTGGATGCTTTGTCGCCAGAATATCAGAAACTGATTTCTGATCTGGTGCCGTCACAAATCACCATAGGCGGTCTGCAACGCGTGATGCAGACGTTGTTATCTGAGCGCGTGTCTATCCGCGATCTGCCAACCATATTGGAAGGCGTGTCAGAATCTGTTTCCTTTACGCGGAATCTGGGCGCGATTACCGAGCATGTGCGCACGCGCCTGTCGCGCCAGATTTGTGAAAGCAATACCAATGCGCAGGGTTATGTGACCTTGCTCACGCTATCACCTGAATGGGAACAGGAATTTGCACAAAGCATTGTGGGGGATGGCGAAGCCACGCAGCTTTCAATCGCGCCACGCAAACTGCAGGAATTTATCACCAAGGTGCGGGATGCCTATCAGGCGCAGGTGCAGTTGGGCGAAAACCCTGTGCTATTGTCATCGGGGAATATTCGCCCCTATGTACGTTCCATCATTGAGCGTTTCCGACCGCAAACCACGGTGATGTCGCAGAATGAAATCCACGCCAAGGCGAAAATCAAAACGCTGGGGCAGATTTAAATGCGCCTGAAATCCTTCCATGGCATCGCGCACGGCGGCCATGGCCTCCTGCATATTACTGCCGTGGAAGGATTTCAGGCGCATTTAA
>DPZW01000130.1:539-4449 GCA_003536545.1 Rhodospirillaceae bacterium | reverse complement strand
ATAAAACGCAGGCCAATGTCATCGCATCAAACGGCACGCCCAGCAGCGAGAATAAACGCTGACTTCCCATCGCATTGGCTGCGCTGAAAACTTCGGAAAATTGCAGACTGCCGAATAGGGCAAAAACCGTAAAAATTCCCAATACGAATCCGAAATCACCCACGCGATTGACGACAAAAGCTTTGATCGCTGCATCATTTGCCGATGGTTTATGGTTCCAAAAACCAATCAGCAAATAGGATGCCAGGCCCACGCCTTCCCAGCCGNNGGAACTGCGCCGACTTGCCCATCGCGCCCATGAACAGCAGGCAGCAGGCCAGCGTCAGCGTGTGGATTTCGTAACCGAGGAACTTGGTCGTCGCGCTTGCCTGGCCCGGCACGCCGGCGAAGATCGGATCGAAGGAGATCGTACCGAACGTCCAGAACACGAGGAAAATGCCAAGGGCGAAGCCGAAGTCGCCCACGCGGTTGACGACGAAGGCCTTGATCGCCGCGTCATTCGCGGATGGTTTGTGATTGTAAAAACCGATCAGTAGATAGGACGCGAGGCCCACGCCTTCCCAGCCGAAAAACATTTGCACAAAATTATCTGCCGTTACCAGCATCAACATCATAAAGGTGAAGAGCGACAGATACGACATAAATTTCGCGCGCGAAGGATCTTCGTGCATGTAACCGATGGAATACAAATGGACCATTGCAGAAACGGATGTGACCACTGTCACCATTACCGCTGTTAAAACATCAAAACGCAGTGCCCATGATAAATGCAAATTGCCGGACTGAATAAAATCCAGCACGGGAATGCTGATCGCCTGCCCCAGGATTGCATATTGATGAAACAAGGGAATGGAAAGTGCCGCGCAGATACACAGCGCGGCCGTGGTAATGATTTCCGCGCCGCGCGCGCCCACAATGTGACGGCCAAAACCCGCAACAATGGCGGCGATTAACGGCAAAAAGACGACGGCGAATTCCATAGACTATCCCTTCATCTGATGCGCAGAGGCGACTTCAATATTGCCCGCACGGCGGAAATAAATCACCAAAATCGCCAGGCCAATCGCAGCCTCCGCGGCCGCCACGGTCAGCGTGAACATCACGAATACCTGCCCCGTCAGATCCTGTAGCTGCGCGGAAAATGCAACCAGATTGATATTCACCGCCAGCAGCATCATTTCAATTGCCATCAAAATTACGATGATATTTTTGCGGTTGATGAAAACGCCCAAAACGCCAATTGTAAATAACGTCGCCGCAACAATTAAAAAATGCTCAACGGTCAGGGGCGCAGGAATCATTTTGCATCTCCGGGAATTTCAATACCTGCGCCAACCGCAACATTCACCATTTCAACGGTTTCTTCGCGCGTGCGCTGGGTTTGCTGTGCAATATTCTGGCGAAGCACGCCGCCGCGTGTGCGTTGTGTCAGCACAATCGCACCGATCATTGCAACCAGCAAAATAATGCCAGAAATCTGGAAAATATAAAAGTAATCCGTATAAAGAATCCGCCCCAAGGCTTCGGTATTCGTGACCTGCGTCGGGTCCGGCATCGGTTGGCGCGGCGAGACGATCATCGCAGGCCAATTGGAAAATACAAATATGAGTTGCGCGAGCAGCACGCCGCCAACGCCCAGGCCAAAGGGCAGAAATTTCGTAAAGCCTTTGCGCAGCTGTTCAAAATTCACATCCAGCATCATCACGACAAAGAGGAATAGCACCGCAACCGCACCGACATACACAATCACCATGATCAGCGCGAGGAATTCCGCGCCCAGCAGCAACATCAAACCCGCCGCATTAAAAAAACATAAAATCAGCAGCAATACCGAATGCACAGGGTTCTTCGCAAAAACCACACCCGCCGCCGCCGCAATCAGCACGGCAGAAAACAGATAAAAGGCGAGTTCGATGATCATCGGAATTTCGCCTCTTTGGAAAGATTTGCCGCGATTTGTGCTTCCCAGCGGTCACCGTTCGCGAGCAATTTATCTTTATTGTAAAATAATTCTTCACGCGTTTCGGTTGAGAATTCAAATGCTGGCCCCTGCACGATGGCATCGACCGGGCAGGCTTCCTGGCATAGGCCGCAGTAAATGCATTTGGTCATATCAATGTCGTAACGCGTGGTGCGGCGCGAACCGTCTTCGCGCGGCTCGGATTCAATCGTAATCGCTTGCGCCGGGCACACGGCTTCGCATAACTTGCACGCAATACACCGCTCCTCGCCGTTCGGATAACGGCGCAGCGCATGTTCACCGCGAAAACGCGGCGCGATGGGCGATTTTTCAAAGGGGTAATTCACCGTTGCGCGCGGACGGAACATATAACGAAACGTCATGCCAAAGCCTTTGATCAGCTCTGCCATCATCGCTTGCTTGAGTGAATTGAAAAGTTTTTTCACGTGCTCGCCTCCGGCACTGCGCGGCACTGGCATTCGCATTTGGTTTTTTCATCACCCAGCATATTTTTTTTCATTTCTACCAGCGCGCGCTCCATCATCGCAATCAGCATACGTGACATGGATTGGGTAAAATTATCATCCTGCTGCTCCTGCGGTGCAACCTGTGGGCTGGACTGTGCCAGCACAGGCATTGCCGCCATCGTCGCCAAAAGAAAAAGAATAAATAATTTTTTCATGATCATTGCCCCGGCAGAGAGTTGGTTGCCAATAATACGCCGGCCACAAATACCACGTAAACCAGCGAAAATGGTAAAAAGATTTTCCAGCCCAGACGCATCAATTGGTCATAACGGTAGCGCGGCATCGTGGCGCGCGCCCAGACGAAACAGAATAATACGACCGCGATTTTCAATAAAAACCATACTGGGCCGGGAATCCACGTAAACGGCGCAAAATCCATGCCGAACGGCGGCAGCCAGCCGCCCAGAAATAAAATCACCGTCATGCCGGACAGCAGCATCATGTTCGCATATTCACCGATGAAAAATAATGCAAAGGCAAACGCGCCGTATTCCACGTTGTAACCGCCGACGATTTCAGACTCGCCTTCGGGCAGGTCAAACGGCGCGCGGTTGGTTTCCGCCAATGCAGAAATGAAAAACACCACCAGCATCGGGAACAATAAAATCCACTGCCAAAACGGGCGCGGTGCCTCGACCAGTTCAACCAGATTCAACGTGCCGGTGCATAATAAAACGCAAACGATCACAAGGCCCAGCGAGACTTCATAGGAAACCATCTGAGCTGCCGAACGCAAACCGCCGAGGAATGCATAGCGCGAGTTCGGCGCCCAGCCCGCCAGGATAATCCCATAAACGCCGAGCGAGGAAATCGCAAATAAATATAAAACACCCACATTGATATTCGCGAGTACCAGTTTGCTGTCAAACGGAATGACCGCCCAAGCCACAAGGGCAAAAACAAACGTGAGCGCAGGCGCGAGGTAATAAACAAAACGATCTGCGCCCGTCGGCACGATATTTTCCTTCATCATCAATTTCAACCCATCGGCAAACGGCTGCAGCAATCCAAACGGCCCCACGGTGGACGGCCCTTGCCGCAACTGCATCGCGCCCATCACCTTGCGCTCGGCATAGGTGATATAGGCCACACAGATCAGGACGACGATGGTGACGGCTAAAACGCCCAGCAGCATCCAGAAACCGGGCACAGCGTAGGTTTCATAAAAATTTTCCATCACGCGGCCTCTTTTCGTGCCTGCGGGGCCAGTTCCGCCACGCATTTCGCCATGATTTCAGACGCGCGGGCGATTGCATTTGTTTGATAGAAATTTGGATGCGCGGACGGAAACGGATTGGGATCAATGGGGCCAGCCGCACCGAATTCTGCACTCTCCGCTGCCACAATTTTACCGATGTGACGGAACGCCGGATGCATAGCCGCCAGATCCGCGCGCACATCTGCAGATCGGAAGAACGTCGTG
>DPZW01000130.1:0-336 GCA_003536545.1 Rhodospirillaceae bacterium | reverse complement strand
GCCAGATCCGCGCGCACATCTGCAATCGTCGTATAACCTAATGGCGCGCCAATATATTCCGATAATGCGCGAATAACTTTCCAATCTTCACGGGCTTCGCCTACTGGGAAAACGGCCTGGCGCGCGGGCTGCGCGCGCCCTTCAGTATTCACATAGGTTGCATTTTTTTCCGTATAGGCTGCACCGGGGAAAATAATATCGGCCGCATTCGCCATTTTGTCACCGTGGTGGCCCTGATAAATGACAAATGCACCGCGCAATTTTTCTGCATCCACTTCATCCGCACCCAACAAATACACGGCTTTTACCGCGCCCTGCGCGATGCCTTGGTAAATT
>DPZW01000153.1 GCA_003536545.1 Rhodospirillaceae bacterium | reverse complement strand
CAACCGCAATCCGCTATTATACGTTCCCGGCCTGGGCGGCGACGGCGTGAAAACCGGGCATACCGAAGAAGCAGGTTATGGTCTCATCGGCTCGGCTGAACAAAATGGCCGCCGCGTCATTATGGTTTTATCCGGCATGACATCGATGGATGAGCGCGCAAAGGAAGCCGAACGCGTGATGCGTTGGGCCTTCACGGAATTCACCGGCGCAACATTTTTCAAAGCGGGTGATGTCGTGACCGAAGCCGATGTTTGGCAGGGCAAAGCACCAAAGATTGCTTTGACGGTAAAAGAAGATGTTGGTTTCCTGATGCAGCGTTCAGCGGTTGCAAAACTGGTTGTGAAAGCCAAATTTAACGCGCCTATCGCCGCGCCAATTAAGGCAGGGGATGAATTAGGCGAATTGGAAATCACCGCGCCTGGCGCGCCGATTAAAACGGTGCCACTGGTCGCCGCCGCAGATGTTGAGGGCCTGAACCCTATGCAACGTTTGGGTTTCACAATTAAATATTTATTGAACGGGCATGGGGAGTAATTTTCCCAAAGGGAGGCAGCAATGGCCAAAATCGCGAACGATAAAACCCAGTCCTATTTCATCACCTTTGAGGGCGGTGAAGGATCCGGTAAATCTACGCAAATTCAAATGCTCGCTGATAAATTAAAGAAGAATAACGTGCCGCATATCACCACGCGTGAGCCTGGCGGCACACCTGAGTCAGAAAACATCCGAGAATTATTGATGAGTGGCGGCAAAGACCGCTGGGATGGCGTGACGGAATTATTATTAATGTCTGCTGCGCGGCGCGAACATTGCCGGAAAATTATCTGGCCCGCATTGGAAAACAGCCAGTGGGTTTTGTGTGATCGCTTTGTGGATTCTACCATGGCTTATCAGGGCTATGCGCATGGCACCGGCCGCGCAGCGGTGGAGCAGATTCAAAATGTGGTGTTGCATCAGTTTCGTCCCGACCTGACCATTATTCTGGACATGCCGATTGATGTGGGCCTGAAGCGTGCGAAGGCGCGCGGGAAAACCACGCGTTTTGATAATTTGGATGAACAGTTTCACCAATCGGTGCGTGATGCATTCCTGGATATCGCACGGCGCGAGCCCAATCGCTGCACTGTGATTGACGCGAGCGGAAGCATGGAAGCCGTGCATGATGCCATCTGGCAAGTTGTAACCTCAAGGTTCGCGGTGACATGACCCTTCCCGAACCCGCGGCCACCTATGAATTATGGGGGCATGAAACAGCTGAAAAAAATTTACTACAACTCGCATTATCGGGGCGTATGCCGCATGCCTGGATTTTCACAGGACCAGCCGGAGTAGGGAAGGCCACCCTCGCCTTTCGCCTCGCGCGGTTTTTATTGTATCGCGGATTTTCTTATAGCCATATGCCGATGCCGCCCGAAAATTTGGCGGTGCTGCCAGAGGCTCCGACCTCTGCGCAAATTGCAGCAGGATCGCATCCGGATTTGATGGTGATTGCACCGCCGGAAGCGGGCAAGGATATCAATGTCGAACAGATCCGTGCCGTGCCGCCATTTTTATCAATGACGGCATCACAGGGCAGTTGGCGCATTGTGATTGTAGATGGTGCGGAAAGTATGAACCGTGCCGCGCAAAACGCGCTACTCAAAGTTCTGGAAGAACCTTCACCGAATTCAGTTTTAATTCTGCTCGCGGAGAATACCGGTGCATTGTTGCCAACCATTCGCTCCCGCGCGCGTTTGTTGCGCCTTGTCACTGATGGTGCAGCAGCGATAGACCGCATTGCCCAATTTGATCCGCGCATTTCGGAACTCACCCAGGCAAGTCAGCAGTATTTGTGGAAAATGGCAGGAAATGCACCAGGGCAGGTTTTGCAACTGCTGGATCAGGATGCACTGACCTATTTGAATCATTTGCTGGGCTATATGCAATCACCAACGCCGGAACTCGCCAATGATCTGGCAAAAGGTTTCGCCTATCAACCACAATTCCAGACAGTGGCACGCGTCCTACTCTGGCTGCTGCACCAGTTGGCCCTGGGAGAGACGTTTGGCCTGCGCCCTGTGCGCCTGCCGGAACTGCTCCAATTTCACGCCGATGCCCAAACAATGCTTGCGGAAACCGATGGTTTAAACTTAGATGGCAATGCGTGTTGGCATGTGTTGCTGACCCGCCTCCCCACCATTTTTGAGGCTTAAGGCATGAGCAAGAATTTTTATATCACCACGCCGATTTATTACGTAAATGACGTGCCGCATATTGGACATGCCTATACCACGCTGGCCTGTGACGTGTTGGCACGTTTTAAGCGTCTGGATGGATTTAACGTCAAATTTCTCACCGGCACGGATGAACACGGCCAAAAGGTCGATAAAGCGGCCGCTGCGGCAGGCATGTCGCCGCAGGCGTTTACGGATAAAGTTTCACAGAATTTCCGTGAGTTGTGTAGCGTAATGAATTTTTCAAACGATGATTTTATTCGCACCACCGAGCCCCGGCATTACAAAGCGGTTGAAAACCTGTGGAATGAGCTGGTCAAGCGGGATGAAATTTACCTGGATAAATACGCTGGCTGGTATGCAGTGCGCGATGAAGCGTTTTACGGCGAAGATGAACTGCAGGATGTGGATGGCAAAAAAATTGCACCATCCGGCGCGGAATGCGAATGGGTGGAAGAGGAGTCTTACTTCTTTCGCCTCTCCAAATGGCAGGATCGCCTGCTGAAATACTACGATGAAAACCCAGATTGCATCATGCCATCCAGCCGCCGCAATGAAGTTATCAGTTTCGTCAAATCCGGCCTGCGGGATTTGTCCGTGTCGCGCACGACATTCAATTGGGGTGTACCGGTTCCGGGCGCAGATAAACATATCATGTATGTCTGGCTGGATGCGCTCACAAATTACATCACTGCGCTGGGTTATCCGAATATGGACGGCGAGATGAAAGACCTGTGGCCGACAGCCATTCACATGGTGGGCAAGGATATTTTGCGTTTCCATGCTGTTTATTGGCCAGCGTTTTTGATGGCTGCCGATTTGCCGCCGCCCGCGCGCGTATTCGCGCATGGCTGGTGGACGATCGAAGGGCAGAAAATGTCAAAATCGCTGGGCAATGTGATTGCGCCACAGTATCTAGTGGATACTTATGGCCTTGATCAAACGCGTTACTTTATGCTGCGCGAAGTGCCGTTTGGCAATGACGGTGATTTTTCACACGCACAGATGATTGCGCGCGTGAATTCTGAGTTGTCGAATAATTTGGGTAATTTATTGCAGCGGACACTGTCGTTTATTCAAAAAAATGCTGGCGCAACTGTGCCGCACCCTGCACAGTTACAAGCCAATGATCAGCTATTAATGACGCAAATAGATATGGCAATTCGTACAGTTAGGGATCATCTGGACAAGCAGGAATTCCATAAAGCAATTGAAACAATTGTGGGTTTATCCAATTCTGCTAACAGCTATATTGATTCAGAAGCCCCATGGACTCTGAAGAAGAACAATGAAATCGACCGCATGAACACCGTGTTATTCATCTTATGCGAAGCGATACGCGCGCTGGGATTATTGTTGCTGCCATTCATTCCAGACTCTGCACATAAAATGCTGGATGCAATTGCAGTGCCTGAAAATCAGCGGAATTTCGCCGCATATGGTAGAGCAGGGGAGTGCAAACCCGGTACGCCATTGCCGCCCCCTGCTCCAATTTTCCCGCGTTTTGAAGAGAAAGCGGCATGACGATTTTAGTTGATAGCCACTGCCACCTGGACTTTCCCGATTTTGCCACAGAAGGGGCGGATAAAATTGTTCAGCGCGCAACCGAAAGGGGCGTGGGTTATATGCAGACTATCTGCACGCATATTTCCAAATTTGATCAGGTGCGGGCAGTGGCAGAGAAATTTCCCAATGTATTTTGCAGTGTGGGTGTTCATCCGCATCACAGCAATGAGGATAGCGAACAAACTACAACCGCAGAAATTATTGAAAAATCAAACCATCCAAAAGTGATTGGGATTGGCGAAGCGGGCCTGGATTATTTTTATGATTTCTCGCCCAAGGAAAAACAGAAACAGGTTTTCCGCCAGCATATTGAGGCTTGCCTTGAAACTGGATTGCCTCTGATCATTCACTCACGCGATGCCGAGGATGATACGATTGATGTCATCGAGGAAACCCGCGCCGGTGCGCCGTTAAAGGCACTACTGCATTGCTTTTCATCGTCGCATGCCATGGCCATGCGCGCGCTGGAATTGGGTTATTCTTTTTCTTTTTCTGGCATTGTGACTTTTCCCAAATCACTGGAAATACAGCAAACGGCAAAAGAAATCCCATTAGATAGAATTCTGGTGGAAACAGATGCGCCGTATCTTGCGCCGCCGCCGTATCGTGGCAAGCGCAATGAACCGGCTTATGTGCTGCATGTGGCTGAGAAAATTGCAGAGTTGAAGGGCGTGACACCGCCTGAAATTGCGCGCGCCACCACGGATAATTTTTTCCGGATTTTTGATAAGGCTGTGCGATGATCACAAAACTCACCGTTCTGGGCTGCGGCGGATCACTGGGCGTTCCGAATGTCATGGGCCGCCACGGCGAATGTGATATGAATAATCCAAAGAATTTCCGCACCCGCACATCGGCCTGGATTGCGCATAACGGCAAAAATTTTCTGATTGATACTTCGCCGGATTTGCGCACGCAACTACTGCGCGAAAACCTGTCAGGAACTCCGTTGGATGCTGTTTTATATACGCATACCCATGCAGATCATTGTCATGGCATTGATGATTTACGGCCGTATTATTGGAACAATCAAACGCTGGTAAATATTTACGGTCATGCGGAGCATATGGCAGAGCTGCAAAAGCGTTTTGAATATCAATTTATCGGCAGTGGCAATTTCGAATTATATAAACCCATTTTAAAAGCAAATATCGTGGCAGGGGGCCCAAATATCATCGCGGATACTGAAATTCAGGTCATTGAGATGGTGCATGGGGATACGCCATCGATGGGTTACCGGATTGGCGATATTGCCTGGTGCACGGATTTTAAAATGATTTCAGATGCCGGCATGAAAGCATTGGGGAGATCGGAAGAGCGACGTGAAGGGAAAGAGGGCAAATCCCGGGGGTCGCTGAATGATTATAAAACAAGACCGCAACGGCTGACGCTCGCAAGTCCGGTCGGTCAGTACCCAAGAAGAAAGCTCGACCAAGCACCTCCCCTAAACGTGGCTC
>DPZW01000152.1:5354-8493 GCA_003536545.1 Rhodospirillaceae bacterium | reverse complement strand
CATGATTGGCGATAATAGCTTCGCAGCCCAAACCTTCTATCGCCCGGGCCAATACCACTTGATTGGCCTGATTATCTTCCACCAGCAAAACTTTGGGCCGCAGCGATTTTTGTTTTTTGCTGGCCTCAGTTAAATCGACCGGCGCAAGGACGCGGCGCAATTCATGTGCCATGGTAGGTTTAAGAGTAATGGCATCAAAAGCATCACTGGTTAAGGTCAGTGTGGTCGGTAAAGCAAGCAGCACCAGTTGTGGGCGTTCACTTTGCTTTATCAAAGCATGATGCATGCTGGCGGCAATATTATTGGCATCATACTGCGTGCTATCAGAAATAATCACATGGGTGAATTTTTCATTCAGCGCAGGCAAAAGATTATTCACATGCGAGACGATTGTCGGGCGCACACCGATGCGATTAAATTGCGCCATCAGGTTTTCTGCTGCTTTTGCCGATGGCTCCAGCACCAATGGATTGGCGGGTACTGCTTTTTCAACCTCCCCTGCCAAGGGATAAAGTGCGACATCAAACCAGAAACGCGTGCCGGATTTTTCATCACTGGCGACGTGAATTTCACCGCCCATCAACTCAACCAATTCACGGCAAATCGCAAGCCCGAGGCCGGTGCCACCGTATTCGCGCGCCGTAGAAGCTTCAGCCTGCACGTATTTTTCAAAAACATGGGCAAGACGGTGCGCAGAAATGCCAACACCTGTATCTGTGACGGCAAAGCGAATAATTTGTTGTTGTCCGGCCTGACCTTCAGATGAAACGGTCAGCGTGATTTGTCCCTGTTTGGTAAATTTCGCCGCATTGCTGAGCAGATTGCCGATAATTTGCTTGAGGCGCAGCGGATCGCCCTCCACCATTTGCGGCAGGCTGTCATCCATTTCAATCATGAACTCTATGCCTTTATTATAGATTTTGCTGCCGTGGAGCACGGTGACTTCGCGCACCATTTCAGGCAAATCAAAACTGATATTTTCCAATTGCATATGGCCCGCCTCAACACGTGCCAGATCCAGCAGATCATTGATGATGGCCAGCAAATCACGTGCGGCGGTTAAAATCACTTTGGTTTGTTCAGCCTGCTGCGGTGATTGTTTACCCATCAAGAGCAATTGCGCCATGCCAAAAATTGCATTCATGGGTGTGCGAATTTCATGACTGACATTCGCCAGGAATTGATTTTGAACACGCTGGCTCTCTTCGGCGCGTTCATGCGCACGGCGCAGATCCATCCAGTCAGTGATATCCTGAATCGTACCGACCACAAGATAAGGGTTGCCGCTGCGATCAAATAACGGACGACCAATCATACGCACCATAATCTGATGACCATCATCCCGAATGGCGCGCAGATCTGCCTCATAAGGATGACCAGATGCCAGCGCGGTCTGTGCCTTGCTTTGCAGCATGTCAAAATCTTCGCTGTCAAAATAACGCCGCTGCATTTCGCCCTGTGGCGGGCCCAGGCTGATATCGCGCCCGAAAATCGAAAAGGTTTCTTCGTTCCAGAACAAGCGGTCTGACGGGATATCATATTGCCAGCTGCCCAGGCGTGCGATTTTTTGCGCCTCTGACAGCATGTCCTGTGTGAATTTCAGCTCAGTCTGCGTGAGATATTCTTCATGAATATCCTGCAGTGTGCCGGCCAGATGGGTGTCTTCGCCGCTGCGGCGCGGCCCGCCCTTCCATCGCATCCAGCGGAAATATTCAGGCTTTACCTCGATACGCACGGCAATTTCAAAATTGCTATCCCGCACCATGCCTGTGAAAGCGTCTAAAAACTTGGCCTGATCTTCAATAAAAATTCGTTTTTCAATTTCCGGCAGGCCGGGCGTCCCGGATAGTTTTAACAAACCCTTTGAAAATTCAGATAACCAGAATTTACCCTTGGCAGAATCCCATTCCCACAAACCAATATCACCCGCAGCGGCAATGCCAGCCACGCGATCTGATTTTTTCCCGGCTGAACCAAAAATTCCAAACATCCTTAATCGCTATCATGATTTGAGAGCGCGCGCCACAGCCCGGGCGGCATAAAAAATCCTTATTCCTTCTTGTTTCCGGCGCGCAGCCGCCCCATAACATAGCCATGCACAGCAATGATAAAACCATTTACGGTACCACTGTGGTTGCCGTTCGGCGGGATGGAAAACTCGTCATCGCCGCCGATGGCCAGGTCTCCCTTGGGCCCACTATCTTAAAGGGCAATGCCCGTAAAGTTCGCCGCCTGGCCAATGATAAAGTCCTAGCCGGTTTCGCTGGCGCGACTGCAGATGCTTTTACATTAATTGAACGCCTGGAAAAGAAGCTGGAGCAGTACCCTACCCAGCTCACCCGTGCCTGCGTGGAACTGGCCAAAGATTGGCGCACAGATAAATATCTGCGCCGCCTGGAAGCGATGTTGTTAGTTGGCGATAAAGATACTTTATTAATTGTCACAGGTAACGGTGACGTATTGGAACCGGAAGATGGTGTAGCGGCCATTGGCTCGGGCGGAAATTACGCGATGGCTGCGGCACGTGCCCTGCTCGACCAGGAAAAAATGACGGCCAGTGATATTGCAAAAAAAGCCCTGACCATTGCCGCAGACATCTGTGTTTACACCAACACCCATTTGACGATGGAAGAATTGTCATGAATGTTTCCCTGACGCCCCGTGAAATTGTTTCGGAATTAGACCGTTATATTATTGGACAGAACAAAGCGAAGAAATCTGTGGCGATTGCACTCCGTAACCGCTATCGCCGCCAGCAATTGCCCGAAGCTTTGCGTGAAGAAATTGTGCCAAAGAATATTTTAATGATCGGCCCCACGGGTTGCGGTAAAACTGAAATCGCGCGCCGTCTGGCCAAGCTGGCCAATGCGCCGTTTATTAAAGTTGAAGCGACGAAATTTACCGAAGTAGGTTATGTCGGCCGTGACGTAGATTCTATCATCCGTGATCTGTTGGATCATGCGATTATGATGGTGCGCGAGGTTGCGCGCAAAAACGTACAGGCCAAAGCCGAACAACATGCGGAAGAACGCGTGTTAAACGTTCTGGTCGGAAATAACGCCAGCGACAATACGCGCGATAGTTTCCGAAAAAAAGTACGATCCGGCGAACTGGACAATACGGAAATTGAACTGGATGT
>DPZW01000152.1:4478-5143 GCA_003536545.1 Rhodospirillaceae bacterium | reverse complement strand
ATTGAACTGGATGTCAGTGATAACTCCAATCCTTTCCCATCTTTTGATATTCCGGGGATGCCTGGCGCGCAAATGGGTATGATTAATGTCGGTGATATGTTCGGCAAAGCTTTTGGTGACCGCACCAAACGTCGTCGCCTGACCGTGGCCAAGGCTCTGGAAATTTTAACGGCCGAAGAAGCTGACAAGCTGCTGGATGAAGAAAAAATTATTACCGAAGCCAAAAATATGGTTGAGCAAAACGGCATCGTCTTCATTGACGAAATTGATAAGATCGCAACGCGCTCAGACGGGCCGCGTGCATCTGGCGATATTTCACGCGAGGGCGTCCAGCGCGACCTTTTACCCCTGATTGAAGGCACTACGATTTCCACCAAACACGGCAGTGTGAAAACCGATCATATTTTATTCATTACCTCAGGCGCGTTTCATGTTTCAAAGCCGTCGGATTTGCTACCGGAATTGCAGGGCCGCCTGCCCATTCGCGTAGAACTCGATGCACTGACGGCTGAAGATTTCGCGCGCATTCTGATCGAGCCGGAACATAGCCTGATCAAACAATATCAGGCCCTGATCGGCACGGAAGAAGTCACATTGAATTTTGCCAGAGACGGGGTTACCGCGCTCGCAGAGCTCGCGCATCAGATCAATTCACAAATTGAAAA
>DPZW01000152.1:0-4258 GCA_003536545.1 Rhodospirillaceae bacterium | reverse complement strand
GTTTGCACACGGTCCTGGAAAAACTGCTGGAAGATATCAGTTATTCCGCGTCAGAGCGCAGCGGCGAAAAGATTGAGATTACAGCAGAATTGGTAAAAACCACCGTGGGCGATCTCGCCAAGGACACTGACCTGTCGCGCTATATTTTGTAAGGGAATTATCCCGTTCCTTTGGGAAAATAAATCTTCACCTCAAGACCAGTATCGGCTGCAGGCAAAGAGCTGTGATTCAATATCATTTCTGCTTCGTGCAAACGCGCAATTGCGGCCACAAGCGACAGGCCTAAACCATTGCCGCGCGTGGTGCGTGCGGGATCAAGGCGCACAAATTGTTCCAGGACTTTGGCGCGTTGATCTGCCGGGATGCCAGAGCCTGTATCGGAAACAGAAAGTGAGACACCGTTATTTTCCCGCGTCACAGCAATCTGGATTTTTCCAGATTTGGTATATTTAATTGCGTTGTCCACCAGGTTTAATAATGCCTGCAACAATAACTGCCGGTGACCGGTGATCACTGCGCCGGCACCGCCCACCAATTCCATTTCCAGGCCACGGTCTTCGGCAATCGGCTGATAAAGATCGGTCACATCCTGTGCCACCTCCCAAACATCTACATGTTTCATATTGGCGCGCGCGGACCCGCCTTCGGCTTCGGCAATCGACAGCAACGCGTTAAATGTCGCCAACAATTGGTCGCTTTCCGAAATGGCATAAGAAATTTCACCGCGCAATTTATCTGCATCCCCTTGGCCTGTCAGCGCGATTTCGAGCCGTGATTTGATCCGGGTCAGCGGTGAGCGCATATCGTGCGCGAGATTTGTCGTCACACCGCGAATAGAAGCAATGAGGCGTTCAATTTCATTCAACATGGAATTAAGTGTGGTGGCCAGGCGATCAAATTCATCGCCAGATCCTACCAGCGGCATCCGCAATGACAGGTTCCCCCGCATGATGCGCTCCGCCCCTTTATTCAATACATCAATTCGCCGCAGCATGTTGCGTGACATCAAATAGCCGCCACCAATGCCCAGCAATAATGTCAAAGCAAGTCCCCACAGCGCAGCCTTGATCATCGTATCAGTAAATTTTTCTGCCGGCCGGATATCCATGCCTACCAATAATAATTGCCCGTTAGACAACGAAACAGAAAGTGCGCGCATCGTATATTGGTCCTTGCGGCGCGCGAGGGTAAAACGCAGCCAGCGTCCTGTTTTTGTCGCCTGTGCAGGCCAACTGGGCATATTGCCCAGCACCGGGCGATATGCACTGTCTGCGAGCAAATAAACCCAGCCGCCCAGTTGATCGCCGCGCAATCTGGATTCTATCGTTTTCTGCAGCTGGCGCGTGCCGCCACGCTTATATTCCAATAATAGATCATCCAGTTCACGTTCCACCGTTTCATCGGCGATGCGGATCATATTATTGACAGTCGCAATATAAATAGAGCCCAGCACCGCGATCATAGAGATGCCGAATAACGCCACATAAAGCAGGGACAGACGAAATGCAGTGGTCTGAAAAAACCGTGGGGCAATGCCGCGCATATATGCGCCTATGATGCCTTGATCATATAGCCGGAGCCGCGCACGGTTTGCAGCATGGCATGTGAAAAACCTTTATCGATTTTTTGCCGCAGGCGCGAAATATGCACGTCAATGACATTTGTTTGCGGGTCGAAATGAAAATCCCACACGCCTTCCAGCAACATGGTGCGCGTGACAGTTTGCCCAGCATGACGAATTAAATATTCCAGCAAGGTAAATTCGCGTGGTTGCAGGTCGATATCCTTACCCGCGCGCGTAACAGTACGTGCAATCAAATCCATTTCCAGATCGCCCACGCGCAATTTGGTTTGTGGTGAAGTGGTTTCATTCCGGCGAAGCAACGCCTCAAGGCGCGCCAATAACTCCGCAAGTGCATAAGGCTTTGGCAAATAGTCATCGCCGCCGGCACGAAGGCCGGTGACACGATCATCAACCTGATCCAGCGCAGATAAAATCAAGACAGGTGTTTGGTCTCCTTTGCTGCGCAGCTCGGTGATAACCGACAGGCCATCACATTTTGGCAGCATGCGGTCCACAATCAGCGCGTCAAAACTATCTTTTTGAGCCATATCAAGGCCAAGCTCACCATCAGCCGCATGGGTGACTTTATACCCCGCGTCCTGCAAACCCATCGTCAGAACAGAGGCCAAGTCCGGGTCATCTTCAATAATTAATATGTGTTTCAACATTTCTTACGGCGTTCCTTTGCCCACCATGGCTGCTAACGCAAATAAGGCCAAAGCAGTTGCCTGTAAAACGACACGCGCCTGCATTAACTTATTTCCGTATTTTTCATTGAATGCGCCGCCGCGGGTCATCGCGAACAGCCCCATCCCCAGCGCGCCCAGCGTCGCCAGCATGGCAATCACCATCAAGGTGAGAAAAAATCCAGACATGCCCCCTATATAGGGCAGTTTTTGGCCATCTGTAAAGGAATTGTGGGATTTCAGCAGTTTGGCCCGGTTTTTGCATTATTCTCCCTGATGGATTCTGTAACTGCCTCACAAACCGCCCAAATCCCGCAATTCCGGGGGACCAGCCGTGCCCAAATGGATTTTGCGGCGATGGAAGCACGCCAGCGGGCCATAAACCCGCAGCAGGCGGACCAGGATTTTGGCTTTGCGGATTTTATCGACATGATCAATCCGCTGCAGCATATTCCAATTGTCAGCAGCATTTACCGTGAAATAACCGGCGACCAGATTAGCCCTGCCATGAAAATTGCGGGCGGGGGTATTTTTGGCGGACCTTTGGGTGCCATCGGCAGCATGCTGGGTGCGATTTATGAACAAGCCAATGGCGAAGAAATTGAAAGCACCGTTGCCGGATGGTTTGATGGCGAGAAATCACCCGCCAAACCCGCAACCGATGAAAATATTCAACTGGCAGACATTCGTTGGAATAATACAAAGGCTGTTGGTTTTGGTATGGCCGCGGCCACGCCACTGCCGGAAGTGAAACCTGAAGTGATCACGCAACAGGTTGCCACAGCAGAACCCGCCAAACCGACTGCATTATTTGAGAGCCTGAACAAAGGCGTGATGCCAACTTCTTATAGCCCGCCGCCAACCGTGCCATCTTATTTCAAACCGAATGCTGCCCAGTTCCAGGGTATTCAACCAGCCACCCTGAAAACACCGACTGAAGCCGCACCTCCCAATGATACTACTGGTGCACCGCAAAGTGATTTCGCTAGAAAAATGATGGAAGCACTTGATCGCTATCAGGCCAGCAAAAATGCAGGTGGTCAGCCTGCTCCCGCCATCAATCAGGGATTGTAGTTTAGCGCATATTCTCTAGATTTAAATCGTGCAGGTTTTCGCTGATCATCATCTGGTTTTTCAAAATCAAATCTATCGTTGCAGCCTTGGCCGCAGCGGCATGATTGCAGCCCATCAAAAACGTGAAGGGGATGGCGCAACACCCACCGGCATTTATCCCATTCGCCGTATTTGGTACCGTCCAGACCGCGTGCAAATGCCGCCGGTAAATTTCCCTGTCCATGAAGTTACATTATCAGATGGCTGGTGTGATGATCCTGCACATGTAGAATATAATCAACATGTCAAACTACCTTTTGCTGCCAGTCATGAAAGCCTGTGGCGAGATGACCATCGCTATGATGTGATCGTGGTGCTGGGCCATAATGATGCGCCGGTCGTTCCCAATATGGGCAGCTGTATTTTCTTTCATATTGCTGAAGAAAATTACAAACCCACGGAAGGCTGCGTGGGCATCAGCATGCCAGACATGATGAAGTTATTGCCGCAAATTTCTGCAGATACAAAAATGCAAATCAACAGTGAGAGAATGAGCCAGTAAGAAAATCTACACGGAGTGTTAGCGGGCACTTGGAGATGTTCCTACTGACTCATTCTCTCACCATTTTTATGCAGCCTTGCTTTTTTCAGCCTTATCATCTGCATTGGCTGGACCCGCCATGCTTTGCTGATAATGACGAACTTCACGTTCAGTGCTTTCTGCCAGATGCTGGATCTGTTGCATCAGCCCGCGCCATTCGGCCGGCAAAACGCCGGGCCGAATGATTTGCGACTGGTAATTGAGCAGATAGACGACACCGCGCAGGTGGCGCAGATACATCTGGCAACGCTCGGCCAGCATTTGGGCCTGAAGACTGTAATCCATGGTCTTTCCTTCTGAAAAATCATTTAAATTATGTTTTTGGCTGCGCCCTGCGATTAGGCAAAAAGCAGC
>DPZW01000041.1 GCA_003536545.1 Rhodospirillaceae bacterium | reverse complement strand
ATTTATTCACCCAGGCCAGCGTAACGTTTTTATGATACTGGTAACTGGGCCGTTCCGGCAGATGCCCTGCCGCATCCAACCCCTCGACACGATCAATCGACAGCGATGCCCATTGTTTATTTTCCAGATTTAAATTGGGTAGATATTTTTGCAGAATATGCGCGGTATTCTTAAATAATTGTGCATCATCTTGCTTCACGCCGTCTTCCGCTACGCCGCCGCCAATATACCAAACCGTTTCACCTGTTTTTGTATAATGCGTGGTAATAGTGAAAGCAGGCTTGGGGTTAATCGCCGCGCCATGCAAAAAGGCATGCGGCAAATCGCCTTTGATCAACACTTGCTTAAGCGGACGGCGTTGCGACAAAGCTTTGATCCCAAGTTTATTGGCCAACCAATCATTGCCCTCAGCCGCCACGGAAATAATTTTCCGCGCGCGGAATTGCACATCACCCACATGCACTTCGTCGTCATGAAAATTTAAATCATCTGCATCATAATGATAGCAAACACCCTTCAGTTGCGCGGCCAGAATTTCCAAAGCTGATCGCACATCAATGCCCGGCTCGCTCATATCAATCACCTGGCCGCTGAAACCTAAATCTTTCACGGCTGCGGGCCATTCATCTTTTTCCAGAATTTGAATGATGTCACCAAATACGGCATGCCCCATTGCGCCTGCTAGATTGCCCAACAATCCGCCAGGCATTAACATATGCTGTGCCTTGGTGAAAATTTTCGTGCCGCGCAAATCTATCGTGCCGCGTCCTTCGATGGCCGCAATCCATTCACGCGAAACTTCGGCAATGCGCCGCGCAGTTTCATTCACTTGCCCCAATAAGGCATATTTTAATCCGCCGTGGATAATGCCCTGTGACGCCAAAGTTTGCCCGCCGCCAAGCTTTTGATTTTCCAGCAAAACCACCCGATAACCGGCTAATTGCAATCGGCGCGCCAACCATAGGCCGGCAATGCCGCCGCCCAAAATCAGTGCATCTAAATCTATTATGTTTTTCAATAGCTTATCCTTGTAACCCTACGAAACATAGCGTGATTGGTGCCGGGGGGCCAGAGTGGATATTTTAGGGAGAGTGAGTCCCATGCCTTTTGATGCCCCTGTCCCGCCGCAATACAGCCTGTACCGCCAACAACATAGTTTGGCGGGTGATATTATTTTATCAGGCGTCGGCGTACATTCCGGTGAAACAGCTGATATTCGCATCACGCCTGCGCCCATAGATCACGGCATTGTTTTTATCCGCAGCGATTTGGCGACAGATAATACCATCCCCGCAGATTTTTCTAATGTCACCAACACACAGCTTTGCACTGTGATACAAAATGCCAGTGGCGCATCTATTGCAACCATTGAACATGTAATGGCGGCTCTGCGCGGCCTGGGCGTTGATAACGCAAAAATTTCTGTGAGCGGCAGCGAAGTTCCCATCCTTGACGGCAGTGCCGCCCCCTTTATCGCCGCGATTGATGCAGTGGGCATTATCGAGCAAGCCGCACCACGCCGCGTGTTGCGCATTTTGCGTGATGTGCGTGTAGGTGATGATAAATCATTTGCCAGCATCAGCCCAGCAACCCACAGTGAATTTGAATTTCAAATTGATTATCCTGGCACGGCCATCGGCTCACAGAAATACGATGTGCGCCTGATTAATGGCAATTTCCGCCATGATATTGCAGCAGCACGCACCTTTGGCTTACGCAGCGATGTAGACCAATTGCGCGCGATGGGTTTTGCACGCGGCGGCTCACTGGAAAACGCGATTGTCGTCGATGGCGATGAAATCCTGAACACCGACGGCCTGCGTTTTGATGATGAATTTGTACGTCACAAGGTTCTAGATGCGATTGGCGATTTATACCTGGCAGGCGCACCAATCATGGGCCGCTATCACGGTCACCGCGCGGGTCACAGCCTTAACAATCAATTGTTGCGTGCGGTTTTTGCAGACCCGGCGAATTATGTTTTTGAAACTGTGGCGAGTGTTGTTGCATAATCTTTGCAAGCAGCGGCATCCGCTATAAAATTTCCTGCCAGCCACCAGTTTTCTGTTTCCCGTAAAATTTCACCCAATCTCGGCCCTGGCGCAACGCCCATGGCCAGTATATCCTCGGCCTGTATCGGAAATTCACGCGGCACAAATGCATTGATTTCCTGAATAAATTTTGGCAAGCCTTCTTCATCAGCGCACAACATGACTGCATGCAATACGCGGGCCACACCGTGGTGATAGAGCGCGGCTTGCAAATCATTTAAATCAATTGTCGCTATGAACTTTAATTCCGCACGCACTGTACGCGTAAAAACAAAAACATCCGCCAATGTTTCATCAAATTGATACGCAAGCCCACCCCAGGCGGCAAGCCTTACAAACCACGGCATCAAAAGATCGTATTTTGCTTCACGCGCCAGTAATCTTTGCAAAGTCGGAATATCTGTTAATTGCAGTGTGATTTCTGCCGCAACGCCGTCCTCAACCATCGCGCGGCAAGCAGCCAATGGATCGAGCAGTGATAGTAATTTGGTCAATTCTTCAGTCATACGTTCACGTGATAAATTTTGAATGCCGCTGCGGCTATTACGGCAAGCCGCGCGCGTGGCCGCATCACCACTGCCAAACATTGTATCAAAGCGGTAAAACCGCAGGATGCGCAAATAATCTTCTTTAATTCTGCTGTCTGCATCACCAATAAACCTGACGCGGCGCGCAGCCAGATCATCCGCACCACCAACCGTGTCATACAACTTGCCGTCTAAATCCATCGACATGGCATTGATCGTAAAATCGCGCCGCTGCGCATCCAATTCCCAATCGCGGGTGAAGGCCACCACCGCATGGCGGCCATCGGTTTTCACATCTTCACGCAAGGTTGCAATCTCGTATTTTTTACCATCGCGCATCGCGATCACCACGCCATGCGTCAGCCCAACCGGGATAACCTGAAAACCCGTGATGGATAAAACCGCCATCACTTTCTCCGGCAAGGCAGTGGTGGCCAGATCAATATCCTTGAGAGGCAGCCCCGCCAGCGCATCGCGCACGCAGCCACCCACAAAGCGGCATTCCTCGCCCGCCGCCGTCAAGGCCATGATAATGCCACGCGCACCCTCAAGCAGCGGATTGGCGCCGTTTTCCTGTAAAAAATTTGCCTGAATGTGGTTCATGGTGGATACTGTCCGCTTGCAGCCATGCAAGTCAATCTCTATGTTGGCGACAGCGGAGCAAGACATGTTCAAATGGGGAAAACGCGCGGTCGATGCCGCAGCAGCAGTCATCAATGAAATCCGGCCGGCCGAACAGGAATTGGCTCGCCAAACGTTGGCCGACATAGAACAAACTCAGAAAGAATTAGCCGCCGCACGCGATGCCATTT
>DPZW01000117.1 GCA_003536545.1 Rhodospirillaceae bacterium | reverse complement strand
CGGGTTTAATACAAAGCTTCCGGCGGGCACAGGTTTCTGGCTATGGGGTGCGAACGGCGTTGGTAAAACCACCCTGCTCCGTGCCATGGCGGGCTATCTGCGGCCTGCGATGGGCAAAATTCTGTTATCTGTGCAGGGAGAAGTTTTATCGCCACTTGATGAAAATTACCGCAATCAGGTTTTGTTTTTACCTGCGCGTGCGCCTGTGAAGGGCGCGTTGACAGTGAATGAACAATGGCAGCTCTGGCAAAAGATTTTTAACTCCGACAGTGAAATTCCAGTGACATTAAATTTGCAAAATCATTTGCATCAACGCATCGGCAAATTATCAGCCGGACAGCAGCGCAGATTATCATTGGGATTATTATCACTGACGCGGCGGCACGTTTGGATTCTTGATGAGGCATTTAATCATCTGGATACGGATGGCGAAGCATGGCTGCTAGGCGCAATTAAAAATCATATGATGAATGGCGGGATTGTGATTGTTGCCGCACCGCATGCAGCAACGGACAGTGCGTTTTTACAACGTCAATTATAGGGCAGCGCGCTGCGTTGCGGCGATCTGGCCAAGCACCACTGAAAATAATTCATTTACCTGCTGGCGTACAGCTGGCGGGATTTGATTATTGCCCAGGGCTTCTTCGAGTTCAGCTTTGGGAAATGGTTTTTGCTGGATGGCCAAATTGTTACCCGACGTACCGCCAGAAAAATTATAGGGCTGGTAGTTAATGGGCTGAATATTGGCCGTCGCCTGACGTTGCTGGGCATGCAGCTCCAGGAGCATGCTGTTCATGTCAAATTTATCGGACATCGCAATAGCTGTTCCCTTGCCCAATAATTGCTGTAGCGGCTGCGGGATATGGGACATGATGTTGCCATTCGCAGACATCATAAAGGCCAATAAAAGCATGTTTTGAATGGAAAAAACCCGCATTAACCCGACCCCAAATATTATTAAATATGCTTTCATCATAATTGCTTCGAATTGCCAAAGCGTAACGGATGGGTCCGAGTTATCCCAAAATTACCTAAAATTTTAGGCTTCCGCGCTTTACCACTGCGCGCAATGGCGGTAGTGATTTGTCATGATTTTTTCCATCATGATGGCGGAGTTTCGCATGGCCGCGCGCACAGGATTTCAGTTTCTGGTGCCCGCAATGTTTTTGCTGATTGCGGCTGTGATTGTGCCAATGACACAAACCAGCGGCATGAATATCCCGCCCCTGCTCGCGCATGGCACGCTGTGGCTTGGGATTGTTTTTGCCGCATTGATTGGCATCGAAAATTTATTTTTGCGCGACGGTGAAGATGGCACACTTTCGCTTATTGCGATCAGTGATTGCCCGCTCTGGCTTTATGCATTGGGTAAAATCGCTGCGCATTGGGCCACACATATTTTGCCTATGCTTTGTGTTTTTCCGGTTGCTGCCATGATGCTGAATATCCCTGTTGAGATTTGGCAAAATTATTTAATAATGGTGGCGCTGGCTTCTGTATGGATCATATGGCTGGGGGGCACGCTTGCCGCTATTTTGGTTGCATTGCCGCAATCCGGCATGCTGCTACCCTTTATCGCTTTGCCCATGATCATTCCTGCAGTTATTTTTGGCGCGGGCGGGCAGTTTTACTGGCTCGCAGCATTATGCCTGGCTGCATTCCCGCTGGCCCCCATTGCCATTGCTGCTATATTACGCGGCGCACAGGAAAATATGTAATGTTCACCAAATTTGCCCAGCCGAAAAATTTTCACGCCTTAACGGATGTGATTTCGCCATACCTCGCCGCGTTCGCCTTATTGTTTTTAGGGATTGGTTTGTATCACGCGCTCATTATATCACCGCCGGATTATCAACAGGGTGACATGGTGCGCGTGATGTATATCCACGTCCCTGCTGCATGGCTGGCACTGATGAATTATGCGGCGATGGGATGTGCGGCCATTTCGTATTTGGTTTGGCGACATGTGGTAGCAGAGATGATGCTGCGCGCACTCGCACCGCTGGGCGCAACACTTGCGGCGATTTGTCTGGTCACTGGCATGTTATGGGGCGAGCCGACCTGGGGTACATTTTGGGTATGGGATGCACGTCTGACATCTGTTTTAATTCTGTTTTTAATTTACATCGCGTTGATTATTCTGACGCGCAGTGAAAATGCGATGCACAATATGGCCCCTGCAGCATGGCTGACCATTATTGGCCTGATTAATTTGCCAATTATCAAATTTTCGGTGGATTGGTGGTCGACGCTGCATCAGACTGCCACCATCAGCAGCCTTTCGCGCATCGCCAATCCTGCTCTACCACCAGAAATGTTGCAGCCGTTATTATTGATGTTCGCCGCATATTTTTGCTGGTGGCTCTGGCTCGGGCTGCTGCGCACACAAACGTTATTATGGCAACGCCAGCAATTGATGAGAGCCCCCACATGACTCATGAAACATTTATCATCGCTGCCTATGCATTCAGTTTTGCCGCTATTGCCGCGATCACTTTGCGCAGCCTGATCACGCACCGGAAATCCAATCCGCATTCCTCATGACACCGCGCGGTAAACAACGCCTGACTATAATCATTATAGTGCTGCTGTCACTGACGGGCGCGGCTGCACTGGCATCTTATGCCTTGCGCGAAGATGTGATGTATTTTCAATCACCCACAGATGTCATTGCACGGCAAACACAGGCCGGACAAAATTTCCGCCTGGGCGGGATAGTCGCCAAGGGCAGTATTAAAAAATTGCCTGATCATATCACGCGATTTACCGTCACTGATATGAAAAAGGAAATCTCAGCAGAGTACCGCGGCGTTTTGCCGGACCTGTTCCGTGAAGGCCAGGGCGTGATTGCAGATGGGGCACTAAATGCCGATGGAATTTTTATAGCTACACGCGTTCTGGCTAAACATGATGAAAATTACAAGCCGCCAGAAATGAGCAGTGATGATCGCTGAGCTGGGCCATTATTTTTTAATTCTAGCGAGCTGCTGCGCCCTGGCCGGCTGTGTCTTGCCGATGATAGGATTATCCAAAAATAAC
>DPZW01000052.1 GCA_003536545.1 Rhodospirillaceae bacterium | reverse complement strand
ATAATTAATCCCGCGTACCAAAAATCGCTGAGCCAATTCGGATATGCGTGGCCCCAAAACGAATAGCGGTTTCATAATCCGCACTCATGCCCATCGAGAGCTGTGAGAGATCATTCTCATCCGCCAGTTTTTTCAGAAAAGCGAAATGCACGGCAGGCGATTCTGCGACCGGCGGGATGCACATCAGGCCAATGATATTCAGTTTCAAGCTGCGGCATTCATTCAATAGTGTGGACAATGCCTTTGGCGTCACACCGGCCTTTTGGGGTTCTTCGCCGGTATTGACCTGAATAAAACAGGGCAGCGGCCGTTTTTGATCCGCCATCTCGCGCGACAGTTTTTCTGCAAGCGATGCCCGGTCAATGGTATGGATAACATCAAAGAGCGTGACTGCATCCCTGACTTTGTTGCTCTGCAGCGGCCCCACCAGATGCAATTGCAGGTCGGGATATTTTTGCCGCAGAGCCGGGAATTTTTCAGCCGCTTCCTGGACGCGGTTTTCCGCAAAGATTTTTTGCCCGGCCAAAATGGCGGATTCAATGGCGGTCACATCATGGGTTTTGCTCACGGCCAGCAGGTTAACCGGCTGTTTGTGCAGTGATTTCCCCTGCGCAGCCATGATAGCGGACCGGATTTGGTCCAATTGTCCCCTTATTTCAGAATTTGGTTCGGCAATTGTCATTGGGCGATGCATGCGCTAAATATGCTGTGGATTCAACAGGGTATTACGCAATATGACACGTCTTTGGGTGGTTTTTTCCGTTTTTCTGTCTGGCCTGATGGCTGGGATGCCTTTGGCTTTTGCGGGCGATCCCAATGCGAAATGGCCCTGGCGTCTGCAGGAACCTGCAAGCCTGATCAAAGAACGTATGGTCAATTTCCATGACCATATTTTATTCTGGATGATTGTAGGCATTGTCACGTTTGTTTTTATTTTACTGGTTTACGTGATGGTGAAATACAGCGCGCGCAATAACCCTGTGCCGAATAAATTTTCTCATAACGTGCCCCTGGAAATTGTCTGGACGGTTATTCCGGTTTTAATTCTAATCGTCATTGCGGTGCCATCTTTCAAATTGCTTTATTATATGGACAAGGCTCCGGGCAAACCCGAAGTGACGGTCAAGGCCATTGGTCATCAATGGTATTGGGAATATCAATATCCGGATTATGGTGATTTTTCATTCAATGCGAATATGATCCCCGATAAAGAACTTAAAGAAGGGCAGCCGCGCTTGCTCGCGACGGATAATCATGTCGTGATCCCCGTTAATACCAATGTGCAATTCCTAGTCAGCGCGGCGGATGTGTTGCATGCATTTTTTATTCCGGCTTTTGGCGTGAATATGCTTGCCATTCCAGGGCGCACCAATGAAGTCTGGGTCAATGCGACCAAAGAAGGTGTTTATTACGGCCAGTGCAATAAGATTTGTGGCATTAATCACGCCTATATGCCCATCGCTATTGAAGTGGTCAGCAAAGAAGCATTTGCTGCCTGGGTTGAAGAAGCCAAAGTTAAATTCGCAGATACAACAGCCGCGCCGCGACTGCTGGCTGCACAATAGGGAGACATCATGTCAGACGCACATCACGATCATACACCGCCATTTTTTACGCGCTGGTTTTTTTCAACCAATCATAAAGATATCGGCATCCTTTATCTGATTTTTGCCATTATGGCCGGAATCATCGGTGGTGCATTCTCGGTCTGGATGCGTGCGCAACTTCATGACCCTTCGCTGGGCATCGTCAAGGACGGCCAGTTATGGAATGTGATTATTACGGCGCATGGCCTGATCATGGTCTTCTTTTCCGTAATGCCTGCTCTCATCGGCGGTTTTGCGAATTACTTTGTGCCAATTATGATCGGCGCGCCGGATATGGCCTTCCCGCGCCTCAATAATATTTCTTTCTGGTTGTTGGTGCCGTCTTTTCTGTTGTTGCTTGGTTCTGCTTTTGTCGATGGTGGTGCGGGCACGGGCTGGACGGTCTATCCACCGCTGGCCGATACGGGACAACCTGGCATGGCGGTTGATATGGCCATTTTCTCGCTGCATTTGGCAGGCATTTCTTCCATCCTTGGCGCGATTAACTTTATCACCACGATTTTCAATATGCGCGCACCCGGCATGTCATTGTTCAAGATGCCGCTGTTCGTTTGGGCGATGTTGATTACATCATTCTTATTGCTGCTCGCGGTCCCTGTCTTGGGTGGCACGATCACGATGCTCCTGACCGACCGAAATTTTGGGACATCTTTCTTCCGTCCCGATGGCGGCGGTGATCCGATTTTATTCCAGCATCTTTTCTGGTTTTTTGGCCACCCCGAAGTTTACATCATGATTTTGCCAGCTTTTGGTATCATCAGTCATGTGGTTTCAACTTTCTCACGCAAACCTGTGTTCGGTTACTCCGGCATGGTTTTTGCGATGTTATCGATTGGCGTCATCGGCTTCCTCGTTTGGGCGCACCATATGTTTACGGTCGGCCTGGATGTGAATACCAAGGCTTATTTTACGGTGGCGACATTGATCATCGCGGTGCCGACAGGGGTAAAAATCTTTTCATGGCTGGCAACAATGTGGGGTGGCTCGATTCGCTTTACTTCACCGATGCTATGGGCAGTGGGTTTTATTTTCCTTTTCACCATGGGCGGCGTGACGGGCGTAGTGCTTGCCAACGGCGGCATGGATGTGGTGCTGCATGATACTTATTATGTGATTGCGCATTTTCACTACGTGCTTTCTCTGGGCGCAGTGTTCGGAATTTTCTGTGCTTGGTACTACTGGTTTGGGAAAATGTTCGGCCGCCTTTATCCGGAATGGATGGCAAAAACGCATTTCTGGCTGATGTTTATTGGCGTGAATGTAACGTTCTTCCCGCAGCATTTCCTGGGGCTGGCTGGTATGCCGCGCCGCATTCCGGATTATCCTGAAATGTATGCGGGATGGAATGTGGTGTCATCCATCGGCTCTTATATCAGCTTTGCTTCGGTAATTCTGTTTGTGATCTTCACCATCTACGCGCTTAAGTTCGGTAAACGGGCGAGCGCAAATTACTGGGATGACGAAAGCATGACATTGGAATGGACGCTGCCTTCGCCGCCGCCGTTTCACCAGTTTGAGGATCAGCCAATAGTTAAATAAAAAATCTTGGATTGCTGGGCTCGAAAGGGATGACACCATAGCGTACCCCCGCCTTGATTATTTTATCACGGCCGCTTACCTGAAATTTTTTGGACATTTCCCCAATATGAAAATCAATGGTTCGTTTGGAAACACCCATTTTTCCTGCGACCTCTTCCGCAGTTTGATCTTGACTGAGAAGGAATAAGACTTTGGATTCCGTCGGTGTCAGCCGAACCTTCTTGGGGCCTTTTGCTTCCGGGGGCTTGGGGGTTGCCACTTGATGCCGTGCAGTGCGGGGCAAAGGTTTGGGGGTGCTATGAGCAGGTGTGGGTTGCCTGGTTTTAACTTTTCGTTTGCGGCTGCCTGGAACATGCATGCTTTCTAAATATTCCAAGAATTCGTCTTTGATCATTTTGTCCCCTTGAGTGAGGCGCGTTGTTAACATAAGGCTGTCTGTGAAAACAAGGAAATTTAAGATTAAAATAGTTTCATGGGTTTTCAATTATGTGGCCTGCGCTATGGTCTGGCGATGACAGATGCCATTCCCGTGCAATCAGCGGCCAGTATCAGTACGGCGCGTGATTATTTTCAGCTCTTGAAACCACGTGTGATGTTGCTCGTGGTGTTTACGGGCTTATGCGGTTTGCTGCTCGCGCCGGTTCCGATGCATCCCTTTCTGGCCGCAATCGCCGTACTTTGCATTGCGTTATCTGCGGGCGGCGCGGGGGCCATCAATATGTGGCTAGAGCGCGACAAAGATGCCTTGATGAACCGTACGCGTATGCGCCCATTGCCGTCGGGCCGCGTAACGGCGGATGATGCGCTGGCGCTTGGTGTATTCTGCGTGGCAGCTTCAACAGGTCTGATGGCGATTGCGGTGAACGGGTTATCCGCAGTCCTGCTGCTGCTTGCCGCATTATTTTATATTTTCATTTATACGATTTGGCTGAAACCACGCACGGTGCAAAATATTGTCATTGGCGGCGCGGCGGGTGCGTTTCCGCCGATGATCGGTTGGGCGGCGGCGACAAATGACATTACGCTTGCACCGGTGATTTTATTTCTGATTATTTTTATGTGGACTCCGCCGCATTTTTGGGCCCTATCATTATACGCGCGGGAAGATTACGCACGTGCCGGTTTTCCAATGCTGCCTGTGGTGGCGGGCGAAGAAGAAACCAAAATCCAGATACTGGTTTATACGTTATTGTTATTTCCTATTACTTTGCTGCCAACCTTTTTGGGCACTGCGGGGATGATTTATTTTTGGTCGGCGGTTGCGCTGGGCGGGCTGTTTATTTTATCTGCGCTGCGCGTGATGCGCGATACAGCCAATGAAAACAGTTATAAAACTGCACGTCAAATGTTCGGCTATTCTATTTTTTACCTGTTCATGATTTTCCTGATTATGGTAATAGATAAGTCATGACCGAAAACCTATCCCCGCAACAAACACGAGAATTCCGCGCTGGCCAAAAACAACGTTCACGCATTATTCTCGTGATTATTTTATTGTGGATTGCAGGTATTTTTGCCTTAACCATGGTGAAGGGGCGTCTTGCCGTTGAACAACGCGAAGCGCAACAAGAAACCGCCACCCAGACAAATCATGAGTGACCCTGAGCTCGCACGGCGCAACGGGCGCATTGTTATCATCGCATTGGTTTTTGTATTTGGCATGCTGGGTCTGTCTTTTGCTGCCGTGCCACTTTACCGTCTGTTTTGTCAGGTCACAGGATTGGGCGGCACCCCACAAACAGCGGCGGCAGCGCCCACAGATATTCCTGCTAATACGCGTGAGATTACTATTCGCTTTGACGGCATGGTGGATGCGGCTTTGCCGTGGGAATTTAAACCGGAAGAGAAGACGATTTCCCTGAAAATTGGTCAAACCGGATTTACCAATTACACGGCGCGCAGCCTCAGCCAATCAGCCTCATCGGGCGTGGCGGTTTATAATGTGAATCCGCTCAAGGCTGGAAAATATTTTGTGAAGACCCAGTGCTTTTGCTTTAATGACCAAACATTGGCAGCGGGAGAGGCTGCGCATATGCCAATTGTTTTTTATGTCGATCCCAAGATGTTGTCAGACCCAAATATGCGGGACGTTCAGGAAATGACCTTGTCTTACCGTTTTTATCAGGCAGGCTCACAAAAACTGGATGAAGCACAAAAACAATATCAAGATGGCGGCTAGCGCGGTATAAACAATAATGATGAAAGCAATCTCTCTCTTTCTTTATGCTGTTATGTTCACCGCTTGCACTACGCCCCCGCAACCCGTCGCTCTGCAGCCACAGGGCCCGATAGTGCCAGGGCTGACTATACCAGGGCCCTATGCAGAAAGTCCGGTGGTGGCTGCGCCTGCGGATTCCGGGCAGCGTCCTTCAGGCGGAATTTATTTAAGATCCAGCGATCATGGCGACCAGATGAACCGTAATATCATCGAACAAACCCATATTCACTAATTTCCGGGTATTCTTTTGCTGCAAAAGCCCGGCGGCATTTTCAAAACAAGCAAATTATGCTATTCAGGCCCAGATTCAACCTTCCCGAGTTTTTGCATGGCATCACATCTTTCCAATCCCCATCCCTTTCATTTGGTTCGTCCTTCGGCCTGGCCGATTGTCACCTCCTTCTCTCTGGGGCTGATGCTGCTGGGCGTGACACTGGGTATGCATAATACGGTCAGTAAATTTGCGGGTCTGGAAATCCAGTGGGGCTATAACCTGGCAATGGTTGGCTTGCTCTGCGTCTTTGGCTGCATGTTTGGTTGGTGGCGCGATGTGGTGAATGAAGGCGTGAAGGAAAAAGCCCATACCCATGTGGCAAAACTGGGTTTCCGTTACGGCATGGTGCTTTTTATTATTTCCGAGGTCTTTTTCTTCTTCGCGTTCTTTTGGGCGTTTTTCTATGCGGCATTATTGCCGGGCGAAGGAATAGGTGGGGTTTTTCCGCCAGCCAGCATTGAAACCATGGATCCTTTCCACTTCCCGTTTTTAATGACACTGGTGCTGTTATTATCGGGCTGCTCGGTGACCTGGGCGCATCATGCGTTTTTGGAAAATAATATTAAGGAAGCCAAACAGGGATTAATCGTCACCGTCGCACTGGGCGTATTTTTTTCCTGCCTGCAGGTCTATGAATATATGCACGCACCCTTTGGATTTAAGGATACCATTTATGCATCCGTCTTTTATATGGCTACCGGCTTCCACGGTTTGCATGTTTTAATCGGAACTATCTTTTTATTCATCTGCCTGCTCCGGACACAACGCGGTCACTTCACGCAAAAAGATCATTTTGGTTTCGAGGCGGCTGCATGGTACTGGCATTTTGTCGATGTGGTCTGGCTGTTCCTCTTTATTGCCGTCTATTGGTGGGGCGGGAAATAACCTTTCCATCCTTTACAAAAAAGCCCGCGAGATGCGGGCTTTTTAATAGCTGTGTGTTTTAATTATTCTGCAGCAACGGGCTGTTCAATTGTTTTTACAGCCATTCCTGCATCCCTGCCGGATTGCGCCAAGGCAACTTTCTCACGCTCTTGTTTGGTCAGGGGCGCGATGATCATATTCATCTGGCGGCCTTCCAGGCCGGATGCATGTTCAATCTTGGCGTAATCGACAATATCACCGCGTACCTTTTCCAGGATGCGCGTATTAACGGCCATGTTCGCCATCTCGCGGCCACGGAAACGCAGTGTGATTTTCACCTTGTTGCCTTCTTCAATAAATTTTTTCAGAGAACGCATTTTGATTTCATAATCATGCGGATCAATATTCGGACGCAGTTTAAGCTCTTTGATCTCAACCGTCTTTTGATTTTTTTTGGCTTCGTTCTTCTTTTTCTGGATTTCGTAGCGATATTTACCGTAATCACCGATTTTACAAACCGGGGGCGTTGCGCCAGGGGAAATTTCTATCAGGTCCAGGCCAATTTCGCGCGCCATCTGGATCGCTTCGCGGGGGTTCATCACGCCCAGCATCTCGCCGTCCTGGTCAATTACGCGAACTTCCGGCACGCGGATTTGTTCGTTCATACGCGGGGCGTCTTTATCGACAGGTGCCTCGCGGTCGCGGCGGAAGTTGTTGCTGTTATTGTTGGTGCTTCCACCACTCATGGGCCGTTTGATCAAGTTGTCATTTCTCCTGGGTTAGGTTGCATCTCAGGCAAGGACAGGGCCGGCGACCCCATGCTGCGCCAAAGACATCCGGCGGTTTGACCATGGTTTGCCGGGAATTTCAATGGATTTCTGAGGGTTTTCCAAGGATTCAGACCCCCTGCGGCAAGGATGTCGCAGTGCGGGCCAGGCGGGAAATTGTAAAGATGGTAAAAATCATTTCGCTGCCGGCCGTAAACATACCGCCAATAGAGCCGACATAGGCTGCATATAAAATAAACGTGCCCTGCGCGCAAAGTAGCAACAAACGCATGCGGATGTTTTTAAAATGAAAGAATGCCACAGCAGTCAGCCAGCCACTGAAAGCGGGAATAATCTCAACGGCATGCCTGGCGGTCAGCAATGCAATTGCACCATAAATTATTAGAAAAGCCAGTGTTAGCCGCAACGGGTTATTAATTTTTTTAATCAGTGTAACAGCTGTCAGATTTCGCGCCACACCCGCAGTATAACCGAGTGCACCTACCCATGCCCCTAGAACAGCATAATGTATAATAAATAAAAACGCACCGGTCATTTGTGTCATAAACAGGCGATGGTCATTGCGCTGCATGGTGGCCAGAATATAGCAAAGGCTTGCAGTCAGTCCGATGGTTTGGCCAATTGGATGCAGCAGCCACAGATTTTCAATGGCATTGATGAGCTCTGTCATTCAGGAACTTTTGCTTCGACCTGAAACACGGCGATTGCATCCCGGAACGTAACAATCTCCTGCGCGTCTGATCCCAGGCGGCGCAGCGCAAGGGTTTTATCTTCGGCCTCTTTCGCGCCGATAACGGCGATAATAGGAATCTTCTGCAAAGAATGCTCACGAATCTTGTAGTTAATTTTTTCGTTGCGGATATCCAGCTCCGCGCGCAAACCAGCCGCGCGTAATTCTTTAACAACTTCCTGTGCGTAGCCCGATGCGCCTTCCGTAATCGTCGCGACTACAATTTGCACGGGTGCGAGCCATAAGGGAAACCGCCCCGCGTAATGTTCAATCAGAATACCGATAAAACGTTCCATCGAGCCGAGCAGGGCGCGGTGCAACATCACCGGGCGATGTTTTGCACCATCTTCGCCAATATAAGTCGCATCCAATCGCTCCGGCAAAACAAAATCTAATTGCAGCGTGCCGCATTGCCAGGTGCGGCCAATCGCATCGGTAAGCTGAAATTCCACCTTGGGCCCGTAAAACGCGCCTTCGCCGGGCAGTTCAGTGAATTCAATTTTGGCCAGGCGCAAGGCTTCGCGCAAACCATTTTCCGCCTTGTCCCATGTTTCGTCCGTGCCTGCGCGCACATCAGGGCGCAGGGATAATTTTACGCCAATTTTGTCAAAACCCAAATCGCGGTAAACATCAAATTGCAATTGGCAATATTTTAAGGCTTCATCTGTCACTTGCTCGGGCGTGCAGAAAATATGGGCGTCATCCTGCGTAAAGGCCCTGACGCGCATAATGCCATGCAGCGCGCCGGATGGTTCATTGCGGTGACAGCAACCAAATTCTGCCAGACGTAGCGGCAGGTCGCGGTATGATTTAATCCCCTGTTTAAAAATCTGCACATGCGCGGGGCAGTTCATGGGTTTGATAGCTAGTTCGCGTTTATCAGAATCCGTCACGGTAAACATATTCGCGCCGAATTTTTCCCAATGGCCGGATTCTTCCCACAGCTTGCGGTCAATCAATTGCGGAGTGCGGACTTCGTGATAGCCATGCTGCCTCAAACGTCCGCGAATGAAATTTTCCAATTGCTGCCAGATCACCCAACCTTTGGGGTGCCAGAATACATTGCCCACGGCTTCTTCCTGCTGGTGGAATAACTCCAATTCCTTGCCCAGCTTGCGGTGGTCGCGCGCCTCGGCTTCTTTGAGCATATCCAAATAAGCATCCAGTTCTTTCTGTTCGCGCCATGCTGTGCCGTAAATGCGCTGCAATTGCGCCTTGGTATGATCGCCGCGCCAGTATGCGCCTGCAACCGACATCAATTTAAATGCCGTGCCCAGATGTTTGGTTGTCGGCATATGCGGGCCGCGACAAAGATCCAGCCACTCGCCCTGTTTGTAGATCCTAATATCTTCATCACCCGGCAGATTTTCAATCAGCTCAACTTTAAAATGTTCGCCTTTGGCTTTGAAGAAATTAATAGCATCTTTGCGTGACCAGACTTCGCGCGTGAAGGATGCGCCGCGCTCAACAATTTTTTTCATCTCGGCTTCAATCGCCGCCAAATCATCTGTGGTGAAGGGTTGTTCACGATAAAAATCGTAATAGAAACCATTTTCAATCGATGGGCCAATTGTCACTTGCGTGCCTGGGAAAATCTTTTGTACGGCCTCGGCCATCACATGTGCGGCATCATGGCGGATGAGCGGCAATGCAGCATCACTGTCACGCGTGATGATGGAAAGTGTCCCGTCCGCCAGCAGTGGCAAATCCAGATCAACATCGCTGCCATTAAAATTCGCGGCGACGGCTTTTTTTGCGAGGGAAGGCGCGATGGATTGGGCAACGGCGGCCGCAGTGGTGCCGGCGTCATATTGCCGCTGGGCCCCGTCGGGGAAAGTGAGGGTAATCAAAGACATCCCGCCATATCGCCTTGAAAACGGGAGAAAATCAAGGCTCCGCGTTAACAAATCCTTAATTCCCATGGCTTAGACTATAAGGGCCGAGAAGCGGCAATTTTTAAGGGGAATATACTTAGGGTGATATATAATTCGGTCCATACGAACAGCATGGTCTTTACCTCGCTGGCTGGACTCAACCGGATCAATCAACAAATCCAGGTGGTGATGAAACAGATCAACACCGGGTATAAAGTGAATGATGCGCTTGATGACGGGGCGGCGTTTGCCGTGGCGCAGGGCCTGCGGGCCGATATCATCGCCAATGAAGCTGTGCGTGGACGGATCATGTCGTCCAAGGGGACACTGGCCGTTGCCAATGAAGCCGCCACTAAAATTTCAGACACCATCACGCGCATGAAAGGCACCCTGACTATATTAGCGGATGATAATCTGTCCGATGATGCCCGCGCGCTTTACCAGTCGCAGTTTGAATCCCAGCGCAGTGAAATTCAAAACTACATTGATAATGCAACTTTTGGCGGCGTGAATGTGCTGGATAACACTTCTGGTTTCCGGGTGATGACAAGCGTGAACGGCAATACCACTAATATCCAAACCTATAATCTGAACAATGATATTATTGGCTTATTGAATACCACGCCGACTACGGCTGCAGATGCCCAGACACTTTTGACCGGTAATTTTGTGACAGCGCAGCAGAATATCGGGATTACGCTCAGCACTATTGGCAATGGCAGCATTCAGATCAGCAATCAGGCAGATTTTCTGGGTGCGGTTTCGGATGCGACTGAGGTGGGTTTGGGCGCAATCGTGGATGCCGATCTGGCCAAAGCCGCCGCCCGCCTGCAATCCCTTCAGATCCAGCAGCAACTGGCGACAATTACGCTGGGTATGTCGGTGCGGAACAATGACTATCTTTTAAAGTTATTTGATGGCATCAACCGCTTTCGCAGCTATTAATCACCTTCATAATCTAACCAGTTTTTCATAAAGCGGATGTTGCCAAAAGCGCAAATATGCGCTGCTGTCAGCCATCATGACCCAGACTTATAATGTCCTGCCTATTGCCCAAGCCTTGCTCCGCGTGCCTTCGATTACCCCTCATGATAACGGGGCAATGGATGTTCTGATTGCTGCGCTGACACCACTGGGTTTTGAATGTGAAAAATTATTTTTCACAGGCAATGATGGGCCGGATACGTGGAATTTATGGGCTACGCGCAAGGGCAAAGAGCCTGGCCCACATTTTTGTTTTGCAGGTCATACGGATGTGGTGCCTGCGGGCGATGTTGCAGCTTGGAAACACGATCCTTTTGGCGCAGAAATTGAAGACGGAATTTTATACGGCCGTGGGGCGGTAGATATGAAGGGGGGTATTGCAGCTTTCATTGCCGCTATGGAACAATTCCCTGAACATCCCGGCACATTATCTCTCTTGATCACAGGGAATGAAGAAGGTGTTCCGAATAACGGCACGCCACGCGTGCTGACATGGCTCAAGGAAAAAGATATCAAGATCACACACTGTCTGGTGGGTGAGCCGACAAGTGAATCCCGCATTGGCGATACGATTAAAAATGGTCGTCGCGGCAGTTTTTCCGGCGAATTAATTGTGCATGGCGTGCAGGGCCATGTGGCGCATCCGCATCGTGCATTGAATGCCAATCATTTGATGGCACAAATCCTGGCACGCCTGACGGGCCAGCCCATTGATGGCGGCAATCACGATTTTCCGGCATCCACCTTGCAAGTCACAGATATGAAAACCCTGGGCGAGACAGCAACGAATGTGGTGCCTGCCATCGCGCGCGCGGAATTTAATATTCGCTATAATACGCTGCAGACACCGGATACACTCGCCTTCTGGCTTAAGCGTGAAATTGATGCTGTCATCAAGCCCGTTACCGGTGCCAGTTATGAATTGAAAACCCGGAATTCTGCCAGTGCCTTTCTCACGCCTCCAGGAGCCTATGTGCAACTGGTATCTGAGGCTGTGATGCAGGAAACAGGCATGGTGGTGACGCTTGCAACCAACGGCGGTACTTCAGATGCACGCTTTATTAAAGACCATTGTCCGGTTATCGAATTGGGCCTGAAAAATTCTCTGGCCCACCATGTGGATGAGGCTGTGCCAGTTGATGATTTGAACCGACTCTGTGCAATCTATCATCGGATCCTCAAGCGTTATTTTATGGAGATACGAAGCTGAGCCAGCTCACCCCCGCCAGCATTTTACGTGAAGCCCAACCGCTCCTCGGCGCATTGCGTCTGGCCATTTTTGATATCAAGGGCATCACGCGCATCGACAACACTCGCCGTGGGGTCTGGATTTCCTTTCTTGCGCCGTTGCTGGTTATCCCCCTCATGTTATGGCTGACTGGCCTGCAGGCATCGGGCAACAGCAATATCAATTCAGTCTTTTTTTTACGGCAGGCCTTGGGAAATATCGTGGTGGTTTTTGGCTTCCCGCTGGCGATGTATTACATCACGAATTTTCTAGAACGCGGTGCACGTTATTACCTGATGGTAGCCACCGTCAATTGGACTGCACCCATTCAAACATTGGTAATGACAGTGGGTTATGTCTTTTATTTCTGGAATCTTTTGCCGGGTTTGGGCGAAGTGATTTTAATGGCTGCCAGTGCCTATAATATGCTGTACCTGTGGTTTTCTATTCGTGTTTCCCTGGATATTTCGCGCGGCCTTGCAGTTTTGCTGGTTTGCCTGATGGCTATGATCCAGATGATGGGGCTGCTGCTGACCCAGGTCAAATTTTTCTGATGCACATAATTCTGTAACGCTTTTGGGCTAGGGTGGGGGAATGAAACGGTTAATTCTATGCTGTGCCATCTGGCTTTGCCTGCCGCAGGCTGCCCATGCGATCAGCTGCAACCAAACCACGCCGCCCAAAATCACATTGGAACGGTCAGAAACACCGATTCAGTATGATTTTGCACAAAACCGGACATCACTTAACCAGATTGGCGCGGAAATTCTGGCGGCTTCACCGGGGGGCGCGACTTCGTCCCATGTCGGCGGCCTGACCAACGGTACAATTTCCAGCAATATGTCAACACAATTGCAAACTCTTACATCACCTGACGGTTCGGCTTGCATCTGGATTTCTGAAGTCATTATTCGTCTGCAATATCAGCCTATTGTTTATGTAAGCCGTGAATTTGCGCCGGGGAGCTGTTATCATGCCGCCGTGCTGGAGCATGAACATAAACATGTCTCGGTTGATCGTGCACTTATCACCATGTTTGCCCCTGAACTTCAGAATGCCATTCAGAATGTGGCAGCAACCAAGGGCCGTGCCGGCCCCATTTCCAAGGTGCAATTGGAGAGCACAAGTCGCACCATCCAGAAAGCGATTGAAGATGAACTTAACCGGATGATGGATAATCTTTCCACCGTGCGTTCAGCGCGTCAGGCGCAGATTGATACCCCTCAGGAATATATGCGTGTGCAGCGTTTATGTGTGAATTGGCCGTAACGGCAATTGCCAGCAACCCGCCAGCCCATTAAAACAATCCAATGAAAACTTTCTTCAAGCTTTTGCGTGCGATGTTTCTTGGCCTCGGCGTGTCCTTTTTCATTTTATTGGTCATGGCGGCATTGGTAGTGCAACAGCATCTACAAGCCAGCTCTAAAAAAGAGGAATTGCCCAAAAATATCACACTGTCACTAACATTATCGCAGCCGATGGTAGAAACTGTTCCTTCGCTTGTGCGTAGCATTGCCGGCGATAGCGCACCGCCCAGTCTGCAGGAATGGATTGCGGGGCTGGAGCTTGCCAGCAAGGATGAAAAAATTTCTGCCGTTTATATCCGTGCGGTCGGCGGCAGCGTGACTCTCACACAGGCAGAAGAATTGCGTGCATCCATGGCGAATGTACGTAGCGCAGGCAAGCCAGTCATTTTCTTTGCCGACACCTTTGGTGAAATGGATAACGGCACAGCGATGACTTATTTGGCGTCTGCCGCAGATAAAATTATTCTACAACCGGGTGGCTTCGCCGGATTTACCGGGATTGGCATGCAGCAACCGTTCTTGCGAGACTTTCTGAACCGCAACGGCATTTTACCAGAATTTGAGAAACGCCGCGATTATAAAACCGCAATGGATAATTTGACAGAAACCGGCATGACCCCTGAAAACCGTGCAGAAATGACACGGCTGATCACGCATCTTTCGGATAATGTCATGATGTCTGTCGCCAAAGATCGCAAAATGGATTTAACGCAATTGGCTAAGCTGCGTGATGCCGCGCCTTTGCCAGCTGCATTGGCCGGCAAATTAATTGATGAAGTGAAATATGAAGATGAAATCACTTTCCCCGCAGAAACCGTTTCGCTGCTAGATTATTTTGCTAATTTATCCACACCTAAATTTATAGAAACCGCACCCAAAATTGCATTGGTGGATGCCGAAGGCATGATTGTGCGCGGCACGGGGCAGAGCGGCGGCCCTTTGACAGAAAAGATGATTGGCGCAGAAGATTTTGCTGCCCTGCTGAAAGAATTGCAGGATAATAAAGATATCAGCGCGGTGATTATTCGTCTGAATTCCCCAGGTGGCTCTGCCATTGCATCGGAAACCATTTATCGTGCGATGGAAAATCTAAAAAATTCCGGTAAACCTGTGATCATTTCCATGACAGATACGGCCGCATCGGGCGGTTATTATATGGCTGCGCCAGCCACGAAAATTCTGGCATTGCCTTCGACGCTCACCGGATCCATCGGTGTCATTGTGGGCAAGGTTTCCATGGGCGGTCTCTCACAGCAATACGGCGTGAATTGGGAAGAAATCACAGCTGGTAAAAACGCGGCCATGTTTGGCACAGGCCGGGGCTTTAATGAAAGCGAACGTGCTGCCGTCGCGCAGTCTGCTGATGCAGTTTACGACACCTTTAAATCCCGTGTGGCTGCTTCGCGCAAACTTTCACCGGATGTTGTTGAAGCCATCGCGCAAGGCCAGGTCTGGACCGGTACAGAAGCCAAAGAAAAAGGCCTGGTCGATGAAATCGGCGGCCTTATAGAAGCCATTGGTGCAGCGCGCACGGCATTGGGATTAGAAAAAGATGCCGTTGTCGTCCTATTGCCTTATCCAGATGAAAACAATCCATTCTTATTCATTCAGCTTTTGCTCAAACAAATGGCGGTGCTAAATCACACCTCTTTCATGAACATGATTTGGGACAAAATCTTGGCTGAAATGCATGTGCGGACGCTGCAAATGCAACCGGTACAACTGCAATATTAATTCTTGCGCGCAGCGATCAGGAATTCTTTATTGCCTTCCGCGCCCGTAATCGGGCTGTCCGTGATGCCCAGTACCGCCCATTGCATGTCATTCGCACACCATGCGGCGATATCTGCACAGGTTTGCTGATGTAGTATTTCGTCGCGCACAATGCCACCCTTGCCGATATTTTCTTTGCCCACTTCAAATTGCGGTTTAATCAGCGCGACCATCCAGGCATTGGGGGCGGCCAGTTGCATGATAGCGGGCAGTACAAGTTTCAGGGAAATAAAACTCGTATCACAGACAATCACCTGTGGCGGATCTTGAATAAGTTCTGCTGTCAAATGCCGGGCATTGGTTTGATCCATCCGCACCACGCGCGCATCCTGCTGCAGTTTCCAGGCCAATTGCCCCTGACCCACATCCACCGCGTAAACTTTTTTTGCGCCCTTGGTTAATAATACATCGGTAAATCCGCCCGTCGATGCACCAATGTCTGCAGCAATCAAACCTTCGGGCGAGAGATCAAAATGCTCCAATGCAGCTGCCAGTTTCATCCCGCCCCGGCTGACCCAGGGATGCAAAGGCGCGCGCACGGTCAGGACCACATCCTCTTTTAATTGCGCGCCGGGCTTATCTACGCGCAGGGTGCCGTTGAAAACCTCACCTGCCATAATCAAACGGGCCGCCTGCGTCCGGCTTTCTGCCAGGCCAAGATTCACTAAATGCTGATCAGCGCGCGTTTTCATGAATTCAGATTAATCAGGAAAGCACAAAAGCAGAAGCTTTATTTCTTTGTGATTTCCTCTATCGGCACGCCGGGGGCAAATTTGCTGCGCCGCACAGCCAGTGAAGATTTAATTTGAGCGACATGTGCGATATTGGTCAGCTCGCTCGATAAAAACTTTTGATAATCATCCCAACTTTTAGCGACCACGCGGAGCAGGAAATCAAAGTCACCCACCAACAGAAAACATTCTCGCACTTGCGGCAAATTCATCAGCGTCTCTTCAAATTTACGCAGATCATGATCATTATTGGAACTGAGTTTCACATGCACGAATGCCGTGATTTTATAATCCAGTGCTTCTGCGTTGATTTCGGCGTGATAGCCTAGAATAATTTGATCTTCTTCCAGCGCACGCAAACGGCGCAAGCAGGGAGGTGCGGAAATACCGGAACGTTCGGCTAACTCCACATTTGTCATACGTCCATTGTCCTGCAAATCCGCGAGAATTCGGCGATCAATAGAATCTAGTTTACTGCGTCGCACCGGTTAGGTACCTTTCCCCAAGGCCTACACTTATAACGGGAAAATCACTGATTACGGACAAAATGTCAACTGGCAACCTCTCTAACGATGCATATTGGCTGGTCTTGCAAGACGGACGTATGGGCACGGATGGTCAGAGTATCGGCCTCGTGGAGGCCATGGGAAAACCGCATATCAAATACAATTTGAAACTATCATGGTGGCAGAGGTTGCTCCCCCCCCGGTGGGCTAGCAAGTTTGTTGCTGCCGAGCTTGCGCAATCTTTCAATCAACGCCCTCCAGTTGGCATTATTGGAGCAGGCCGCCGCGCGGCCTATGGTTTACTGGCAGCCAAACGGCTATGGCCTCATATCCAGACAGTTCAAATTCAAAACCCCAAGGTCAACCCATTGGCATTTGATGTGGTGATTGCACCCCAGCATGATGCCCTGGTGGGCGCAAATGTTATTCAAACCCTGGGTGGTCTGCACAATCTCACGGATGACAAATTGGCGGCGGCTTCGGTGCATTGGCAATCCCGTCTTGCGGCATTTCCATCGCCGCGCGTCGCAGTATTGATCGGCGGCAATAACAAACACTTTGTCCTGACGGAAAAATGGATGGATGATCTCTCTGTGCAGCTCAAAAAATTACATGCATCGGGCCATGTGTTATGGATTACGATTTCGCGCCGGACTCCGCCGGTACTCGCCGCACGTTTGCAAAACCAACTGTCAGCAGAAAATATATTCTTCTGGGATGGCCAGGGTGATAATCCATACCATGCCTTTCTTGCACGGGCAGATTTTATTCTTGTGACGTCTGACAGCGTCAGCATGATTTCAGAAAGTCTGTTCACAGATAAGCCGGTTGCGTTACTTCGCATGCCCGGCCATAGCACGAAATTTGATCGTTTTTATCATGCTTTAATTGCGCAGGGCTATACAAATTGGTTCAATGGCAGCTGGTCTATTCTGCAGCGTCCAAGGTTGCGGGAGACTCAGCGCGTTGCTGCATTAATTGGGAAGTAGCGGATATTCTTCCACAATTTCATAAACCGCGCCGTGGCGCGTGAGGTGGCTGCGCAGCAAATAAAATTCACCGGCCCAAAATGGCGGTGCAGAAAAATCACCATTGCCCTGCAAATATTGTATCAATCGGTCATGATGCACATCCACAAAACGCGCGAGTGAAACATGGGGTAAATATTTGCGCCGCTCTTCCATCACATCCAGTCGGCGCAAAGCCTGATTGCATTTTTCGTGCAATGCAGATAGCGGCGCATGATCTTTCACAGCCGCCCATAATGAACGTGGCCGATTGCCGGGATCAAACACGCCAACGCCTTCCAGTTGCACCTGAAAATCCTTAACTTCCAACTCGCCCAGGGCCTGTGCAATATCTTCCACCAGGTAATCTTCTACTTCGCCAATAAAGCGCACAGTCATATGAAATTTCTCCGGTGGCACCCAGCGTGCGCCCGGCAGCCCGGCCTGCAAAAGGGCCAGTTGGCTAAGCTGTGGCTCAGGGAGAAGAAGGGCTACAAATAATCGTTGCACTTCAAATAGATACAAAATTGTCTGGGTTCTATCAATCATTAATGGTAAAATAAGCCATTGGCACACAGCACCGGAGGAGAGGATGGGATATTCCCTTAACCCCGCGCTGCGCAGCAAAAACATTGATTCCGCGGGTAAAGATTTGATAGCGGAGCTTGCCGAAGGCAACGCAGCTGCAATGAGAATTCTTGAAGATGTTTATGCGATCGCAGAGCATGAAAAGGCAGACTATGTCTGCAGCACCACCCAGGACCCATTGGATTTATTGAAAGTCCTGCAAAGGGAAAAGCTCACCGGTCTCCGGATTTCAGATATTTATCTGCATCTTTGTGCAGGCAGCGCGGCGCACCTGACAGCAGCCCTGACGGTGGTGGCTCATCCGCTGCACTTCACGCCGGAATATCATGACAGTGCCTGTTATTACCTGGGCCTGAGCCATATCAAACCCATCCCGATTAAAGAATTTCACGCGGGCGTGGCAGCGCAATTAAAAACCATCACCGGTCAGGTGATGGTGCATTGATCAGGGCGCAGGGTTTGGATTGCTGTGATGGATTTCATTAATGAGATGAATAACATCCTGCGAGAGACTGACGTTAATACTGTCAATGTTGCTTTGCAGTTGTGCCATCGTGGTCGCGCCGATGATATTGCTGGTCAGAAATTTTTGCTGGTTCACAAAAGCCAATGCCATCTGGCAGGGATCCAGTCCATGCTGCTGCGCAAGCTCCAGATATCTGCGCGTCGCGGCGTCGGTGCGCGGATTATTGTATCGCCCACCCGGCCGCTCATCAATTGCGCGTCGCGATCCAGGCGGCATTTTACCGTCCAGATATTTGCCCGATAACGTGCCGCCGCCCAAAGGTGAATAAGCCAGCAAGCCACAATTTGCGCGGATATAAACTTCCGTCAGGCCAACCTCATCCTTGCGGTTCACCAAATTATAGGCGTTCTGCACAGACTGCATGCGCGGCAGGCTATGTTTTTCCGCCAGATGCAGACATTCCATCACGCCCCACGGCGTGTCGTTTGATAACCCCACTTCGCGGATACGCCCGGCCTTCACTTCTTCCTGCAATGCTTCCAGGGTTTCCAGCAGCGGCGTGCCGTCATCGCTGCCGTGTTCATAGCCCAGTTTGCCGAAACTATTCACCGTGCGCTGCGGCCAATGGAGTTGATACAGATCGATATAATCGGTTTGCAGGCGGCGCAACGAACCATCAATCGCCTCGCGGATATGCGTGCGGTCGTAACGGGTTTTGCCGCTGCGCACATAGGAAAAATATTCACCAGGCCCAATGATCTTGCTCGCCAGCACAATTTTTTGCCGCATGCCCGGCCGCGCCGCAAACCAGTTGCCGATGATTTCCTCAGTCTTGCCGTAAGTATCTTTATTAGGCGGCACGGCATACATTTCCGCCGTATCAAAAAAATTAATGCCGCGCGATACGGCATAATCCATTTGTTCAAAGGCTTCTGCCTGGCTGTTCTGGCGGCCCCAGGTCATCGTGCCCAGACAAAGCAGGGAAACATCAATGCCGCTGGTGCCAAGTTTACGCGTTTCCATCAAATTTTCCTCAAATTTCCTGGGCGAACAATGGGTTAAATCGGTGTTAGCCAATCCGATTGCACTTGCATATTCTGCAAACAATCCCAATAATAGACGGGTAAGACAAGAGGAGAAAAAAATGTCTGATTTCAATCAAGGTTCTGGCG
>DPZW01000003.1:442-5406 GCA_003536545.1 Rhodospirillaceae bacterium | reverse complement strand
GCAGCCGGACGTTGTCTTTCCAGAGGAAAGTGAAGACGAATAGTCTTTGCAGGGACGCATTTAAAAAGCCGGCAATGCCGGCTTTTTTTAATCAGTGATAACTCAGCTCTTTGCTCGCCTTACCCCAGAAGACGCGGTAAGCAAAAAATGTATAACCCATCAAAACCGGAATTACGACCAGCGCACCCACTAGAATAATCATCAAGGATTCTGGTGCGCTGGCAGCTTCGGTAATCAATAACTGATCAGGAATGATATAAGGAAAAAAGCTGTAAGCGAGGCCCAAAAAGCACAGAATATAAATTCCGATTGTTATTACAAACGGCAACCAGCAGTGGCGATCATCCGCTTTGGGTAATTTTCTTAACAGCATTTCCAATGACAACACCAAAATACCTGTGATTACCGGAACAGGGGCAAGCCAAAAAATATCCGGCAACACAAACCATTTGTCAAAAATCCGCGCACTTACCAACGGTGTTGCAATTGAAACCAGTGCAATCCCTGCCACTGTCAACCACAATGAACGCTGCGCCCATCGCACCGCTTTTATTTGCAGATCACTTTCGGTCTTAATAATCAGCCAACATGCACCAATCAAACAATAACCTGCAATCACGCACAGACCAATCAGGATAGAAAATGCAACGCCCTTCCAACTCTGATCAAAGCCCAGAATATAAGCCCCCAGCATATAACCCTGACAAAATGCCGTCAGCAACGAGCCAAACACAAAGGCAAAATCCCAGCGGTGTTTATGCGCGGCATCCACTTTGGTACGAAAATCAAATGAAACGCCGCGTAAAATTAATCCCAATAACATGAATGCCACCGGCAGATATAAATTGGTCAGGATAATCCCGTGCGCCAATGGAAATGCAACCAGCAGCAGACCCACGCCCAGCACCAGCCAGGTTTCATTGGCATCCCAGAACGGGCCGATGGATGCAATCATCGTATCTCTTTCCTTCATCCCCACAAAATGTGACAACACACCCACGCCCAGATCATAACCATCCAACAGTGAATAGAGCAGCATCGAAAGCCCCATCAGAAATGCAAAAACAAATGGCAACCAATCGCCGCTCGAAATAATTTCTGCCATTGCTTACTCCTTTGCCATAATCGCGGCACTGCGTTCGCCTTCGGTTGCCTTGCCGCTTTCGTCTTTGGGTTTGTCTGCATGTCGTGCCAAATGAAATAATGTGGCGACATAAGTTATAATCAGCCCTACATAAACCAATAAATACATCGTGAGTGAAATACCCAGTATTGGCGATGGAATAGCAGCCACCGCATCCTTGGTCGCCAGGACGCCATAGACCAGCCATGGCTGTCGTCCTATTTCTGTGACATACCATCCGGCCAGTGTTGCCAGCCATCCCATAAATGTCATCGCAATTAATGTGATGGTTAGAATTTTCGCCGGATCACGATTTTGCCGCAGCATAAATGCGCCCGCCCATGATACCAACAGCATCAAAACACCCACACCCACCATAATGCGAAATGCCCAGAATACCGGTACTACCGGCGGATGATTGCCTGCAAATTCATTGAGGCCTTTTAATTCACCATCAGCATCATGCGTGAGGATCAGACTGGCGAGCTTTGGCACTTCAACCGCATAATCATTGCTGCGCGTTTTTTCATTCGGCATACCGAATAAAACAAGCGGTGCACCTTTTTGTGTTTCCCACAATCCTTCCATCGCCGCCACTTTTTGCGGCTGGTGTTCCAGTGTGTTCAAGCCATGCAAATCACCGACGAAAATTTGAATTGGGATTAAAATGGCGGCAAGCGTCACACCCACACGCATACCGGTTTTTACAGCTTCACTGTGCTGCCCTACAAACCAACGAAACGCACAAAGTCCTGCGACTAAAAACGCCGCTGTAAGGCCAGATGCCAATAACATATGCGTGAGGCGATAAGGCATCGAAGGATTAAATAATATCGCCAGCCAGTCTGTTGCATGCGCCTGCCCGTCAATCATTTCAAACCCCACCGGAGTTTGCATCCAACTGTTCAACACCAAAATCCAGAAGGCAGATAGCGTTGTGCCACCTGCCACCATGATAGTTGCGAGGTTATGTACCCAGTTTGGTACGCGTGACGCGCCAAACAACATAATGCCCAGGAAAGTTGCCTCAAGGAAAAAAGCTGTCAGCACTTCGTATGCCAAAAGTGGTCCTGCGATATTGCCAACTGTCAACATAAAACCCGGCCAATTGGTGCCGAACTGAAATGACATGGTGATGCCGCTGACCACGCCAAGTGCAAATGACAGTGCAAAAACCTTGGTAAAAAGCATGTAAAGATCCATCCATTTGGGATCTTGGGTAGCATTGAAGCGCAATTTGAAAAACAGAAGCACCCAGCCCAGCGCGATTGTGATCGTCGGAAATAAAATATGAAAGGTGATATTGGCGGCAAATTGGATACGGGCCAACATAAATGGGTCAATTTCTGGCATTCCCTTACTCCGGCGTTGCCTCCTTGCTAGACCCCACCCCTTATGGCGTCAATAGCACAGCAAGGATGAATACCAGACTGCCACAGTCCGCTTAAAAGGCGCGCCAAGGCACTGAATTAGCCATTTAACCGGCGCAATTTCATGGTTATATAATGGTCATGATCCGCCAGTATGAACTTGTTGAGCTTGTGCGCTCTTACGATCCGAATACGGATGAAGACGCGCTGAACAAGGCCTATATCTATACCGTCAAAATGCATGGCACGCAAAAACGCGCTTCGGGCGATCCATATTTCTCGCATCCCGTTGAAGTCGCAGGGATTCTGGCGGGCATGAAGCTGGACTGGAAAACCATCACCGCCGGTCTTTTGCATGATACCCTGGAAGACACGTTGGCCACGCACGAAGAACTGGAAAAACAATTCGGCCCGGATATTGTAAAGCTGGTGGAAGGCGTGACCAAACTCTCTCAGCTAGAAGTACAAGGCAAAGCCGCCAAACAGGGTGAAAATTTCCGCAAATTGGTGCTGGCGATGTCGGAAGATATTCGCGTGCTGTTGATCAAGCTTGCGGACCGTTTGCACAACATGCGCACATTGCATTTCATTGAAAGCCCCGAAAAACGCCAGCGCATCGCGCGCGAGACGATAGAGCTTTATGCGCCGCTAGCCGAACGTATCGGGATTTCACAAATTAAAGAAGAGCTACAGGACATTGCCTTTAGTGAGCTTTATCCGGATGTGAAGGACAGCATTTCTGCACGGCTGGAATCGCTGCGCGCAGATGGCGAAAATCTGAGCATTGTTGACCGCGTGATTGCGGAATTGAAAGTAAAGCTGAATGAAGGCGGCCTGGAAAACGCGGATGTTTATGGCCGCGAAAAACGCCCCTATTCGATCTGGCGCAAAATGGAACGTCAGCATATTGGCTTTGAAGCCCTGGCCGATATCGTCGCCTTCCGAATTCTGGTGGATAATATCGAAGAATGTTACCGCGCGCTGGGGATCATTCACGGTTCTTATCGTGCGGTGCCGGAACTTTTTGATGATTATATTTCCAATCCCAAGCCTAATGGCTATCGCTCGCTCCATACCACAGTGATGGGGCCTGAAAACCGCCGGATTGAAATCCAGATCCGCACGCATGACATGCATAACGTCAATGAAATGGGCGTGGCGGCGCATTGGGCTTATAAGCAACAACAGGGCATGTCAGACGGTGATCAATACCGCTGGCTGCGCCAGTTGCTGACTATCCTTGAACAATCGCAGGCCCCCGAAGAATTCCTGGAACATACCAAGCTGGAATTATTCCAGGATCAGGTCTTCTGTTTTACGCCCAAAGGTGAATTGGTGGCCCTGCCCCGCGGTGCCACGCCGATTGATTTTGCCTATGCGGTGCATTCTGATGTTGGGGACAGTACGGTGGGCGCGAAGGTCAATGGCCGTATGACGCCGCTCAATCATGTTCTGCGCAACGGCGATCAGGTTGAAATTGTCCGCTCCAAAAAACAAACACCATCCCCTACCTGGGAACGATTTGTGGTTACCGGAAAGGCGCGCGCGCATATCCGCAAATATCTGCGCATGCAGCAACGCACCGAATATGCCGCGCTGGGCAAGTCCATGCTGCAAAAAGTTTATGACAGCGAGGGCGCAACATTTACTGAAAAAGCCGTCAACGGCATTTTAAAGAAATTTAAAACTGCAACAGATGAAGATTTATATGCCCGCATTGGCGCAGGCAGCCTGACGGCACGTGAAGTTTTCTACGCGATTTTTCCTGGCCTGAAGGATAAAAAACCTGAAATTGCCGATGAATTGCCCAGCATCAATAAACCCACCAAATCCGGTGCGCGCATTTCCGGTATCCCCATTCGCGGAATTATTCCCGGCATGGCATTGCACCTTGCGCGCTGCTGCCACCCCGTGATTGGCGATAGAATTGTGGGCATTATCACAACCGGCAAGGGTGTGACGGTGCATACCATTGATTGCGAAACATTGGAAAGTTTTGCTGATATGCCGGAACGCTGGCTGGATTTGTCATGGGACAGCGATAGCCAGGCAATTGAAACACAGACGGGGCGTTTGTCCATTCAGCTCAGCAATGCCACCGGCGCGCTATCCGCCCTCACTACATCGATTGCGAAACATGATGCGAATATCATTAACCTCAAGGTTGCGGGCCGCACCACCGACACGATGGATTTGATGGTGGACCTGCAAGTAAAAGACCTGCAACACCTCTCCAACATCATGGCCGGCATCCGCGCGACGCCACATGTTTATTCGGTTGAAAGAATTCGCGGAAAATGATCCTCTCCACTGGCCTTGATATTTGCGACATCCGCAGGATTGAAAAAATCCTGGCCGGTAAAACGGCCGTGCGGTTTCAAAATCGCTACTTCACGCCCGCCGAAAATGCGCATATCGCGCGGCGTAAAGATCATGCCCATGCCGCTGCCTATGCCCGCCGCTGGGCGGCG
>DPZW01000003.1:0-243 GCA_003536545.1 Rhodospirillaceae bacterium | reverse complement strand
TGGGCGGCGAAGGAAGCGATCGCCAAGGCACTCGGCACCGGGTTTCGTGGCGGGCTGCACATGCACCAGATGGAAATTTTGAATGATAAAAATGGCAAGCCATCGGTGAAATTGCATGGCCGCGCCCTTGAATTACAGCCAGAAAACAGCATCATTCACGTCGCGATGAGCGATGAATATCCATATGCTATGGCACAAATCATTATCTCGGTGTAAAAAGCGCGCATGCAAAACATCCCCGAT
>DPZW01000124.1:563-4359 GCA_003536545.1 Rhodospirillaceae bacterium | reverse complement strand
CATGATATCGCCATCAGCTGCGCCGCCCATACGCGCCTGCCGACAGGCAGCGATAATATCCGCCTGTGCACTCTCGCCAATCGGCTGGCCATTGAAATAGAGCTTGCCGTTTTTATATTCGACTGTGCCAATGATGGCATCCGTGCCGGTCAACCGGTTGGATATATTCAATGAATTCTGCAAATCCAGCGCGAGTGGAATGGTGATATCCTGCGGCCAGGGCATAATGCCACCGCCATCCAGATCGGCGGGGGCAACTGCGTTTCCATCCGCATCCATACCGGGCTGAAACTCTACACTGGCATCGGGCTGATGCAGCCTTGCAAATTCACAGGCTTCGTTTGTGATGGTGATAGTTTCGGCTTGTGCAGGCAACGCAAATAATAATGCCAGAATAAATAAAATTCTCATCGCCAATTCTCCACCATTTCTGTGAATGATACACCGCTGAATTTAATCAAAGCCCAGACGATTAACCATACCACGGCAGCGATGACACTATTGAGTAGCAACTTCTTCCCTAAATAAAATTTAACAGGCGCCGATGTGGCATGACCGGCTTCTGGATTTTCCGCAGCGCGGTGGCCGATGTTGAGGACGGTGAAAATCGTCACCCACCAGATGAGGAAATAAAGGATAATTCCGGTAAAAACAGACATGCCGCATTATACCCGGTGCACATGCACCTCGGCAACCGGTTTACGGCCATGGGACTGGTTCACAGCGCGGCGCACAGCAATCCGCGCGGCCTGTTCGACAGATTCATCCCGCATCACGTGGCGGTCATCCAGATCTTCAATCGCAGCGATGACAATTTCCATCAATTCCATCTCACCAGCTTCCTGCCCGGCCTCGTCATAAATGCCGTGCGTGGAAATTGCCGGGTCGGATACCAATGAACCATCTTCATCAATTGCCAGCGAAACCAACACTGTGCCCAGTTCTGCCAGCTTCACGCGGCTTTTAATTGCCTGGTCTGTAACGGGCACAACCTTTTTACCATCCAGGCAAAGCAGGCCGTGATGCACTTCATCAACAACTTTTGCACCTTCTGTGGTCAGCTCAATCACATCACCGTCGCGCGGAATTAAAATTTGCGGAACTTGTAAAGCCTCCCCGATTTTGGCGTGGGCTTGCAGCTGATAGACTTCACCATGCACAGGCAATAAAACTTTTGGCTTTAGCCACTGGATTAAATCCATAACATCATCATAGGCTGGATGTCCGGAAACATGCACAAATTCCTCGTGATCCGTAATCACATTCACGCTGCGGGCGCGCAAGTTTGTCTGCACGCGTGCAATATCTTTTTCATTCCCCGGGATCGCGCGCGCTGAAAAAATCACCACGTCATTGGGCGAAAGATCCAGTTGCGGATGATCCCCTGCGGCCATACGCGCCATGGCCGCGCGCGGTTCGCCCTGTGAACCGGTTGCCATAATCACAATTTCACCTGGACCCACCATTGTCGCTTCGCGCTCTGACAAAAACGGCGGGAGGTCGGTCATATATCCCGTCTTGCGTGCGGCCTCATTCATGCGCCAGAGCGAACGTCCGGCCAGTGCCATAACGCGACCCGCCGCCTTGGCAGCCAGCGCAACAGATTTCAATCGCGCAATATTGGATGCAAAACTTGTCACCACAATGCGGCGATCCGGATAACGCAAAAAGATTTTATTCAGACTCTTAGATAGGTCACCCTCACTGCCACTGCGGCCTGGGGTAGCGGCATTCGTGCTGTCACCAATCAGGGCTAAAACCCCCTCTTTGCCAATGTTTTGCAGGGTTTTTCGGTTAGTGGTAGAACCTTCTACCGGGCTGTCATCAAACTTCCAATCGCCGGTATGCACAATATTTCCAACTGGCGTTTTAATCACCAATAGATTTGGCTCTGGGATGGAATGGGCAACATTGATCAACTGCACTTCAAACGGCCCGAATTTTTTACTGCCGCCCAGCGGAATCTCATAGAGGATGAGCTGTTCCAGCAACCCCGCCTCTTTCATTTTCATGCGGATGACCTGCGCCGTAAAGGGCGTTGCATAAATCGGGGCACGCAAACGCATCCAGAGATGCGGGATCGCACCAATATGATCTTCATGCGCATGGGTGATTAAAATGCCGAGCAGTTTTTCTTTGCGCTCTTCAATAAATTTAATATCCGGCAAAATAATATCAATGCCAGGCAATTCATCACCGGCAAAACCCATACCGAAATCCACCATCAACCATTCATCGTTATGGCTGAATAGATTCAGATTCACACCAAATTCACCACAGCCGCCCAGCGGCAGGAATGTTACCTTATCTTTCATTACTTTCCTTTTTGATTTTCATAGAGCGACAATGCGCCCTTAATGGTAATATCCATATCCACTGCTGTCAGGCCCGGAATATGATCTTGAAATAATTTGGCAAGGCCGCCGGTGGCAATAATGCTTTTCATCTCGCCCAATTCAGCCTGCAATTGCCGCAAAATTCCCTCAATCAACCCCACATAGCCCCAGAACAACCCAGATTGCATCGCTGAAATGGTGTCACTGCCCAGAACACGCTCTGGCCTGATGATGTGAATATGCGGCAATTTAGAAGTTGCTTCAATCAACGCTTGCAGCGACGCCTGCGGTCCAGGCGCAATCACCCCGCCTACATAATCTCCGCCAGCATCTATCACATCAAACGTGGTGGCTGTGCCCAGATCAATCACAATCGTAGGATAGCTATAATGCGCGCGCACACCTGCCGCATTGCAAATTCTATCCGCACCTGCCTGATTGGGATTGGGAAGTTTTAACTCAAACGGTAAATTTATGCCAGAAAAAATAAAAACTGGCTCAAGTTTTAAATACTTGCGCACAAAGGCGCGCAGCGCGTAATCCAGCGCAGGTGCAACGGATGCAATCACCACTGCATCAATTGCTGTAAAATCTTTTTTCTCAAGCTGCAGCAAAGATAAAAACCAAACCGCCAGATCATCCGCTGTGGTGCGCAGATTAGTTTCATGGCGGTATTCATGGATGATTTGCCCGGCATCGGTTACGGCAAAAACCACATTGGTATTCCCGGCATCAATCACCAGTGTATGTTTCTTTTTAAACCACGGCATCTGCGGTGCGGACTTTGATAGTCTCGCCCCCCTGGGTCAAGAGTAAACTGCCGATTTCGTCTATGCCTTCAAAAATACCGGTGGTTTCGCTGCCGGGCATTTTTACCGTAATTTGCAGGCCCAATGCATGGGCATGCTGCAGCCAGACATCGCGGACGGTGCCGAAACCCTCAGCCAGATAGAAATCATGCCAATGATCAAAACTCTCGGCTAATCTTTGTGTGAAGGCTTCACGCCGCGCCGCATTCGCGGCTTCTCTCGGCCATAATGCGGCAGCGTATTCCGGCGCATGGTATAAATTTACGCCCATGCCGATAATCAGAAATTCATTTTCAATGCCGTCACTTTCAATCAAGACGCCTGCGCATTTTCTGTCGTCCAACATCACATCATTCGGCCATTTCAGAGAAATTTGCGCTGCCACAAATTCAGCAATCGTATCCCGCAAAACCAGTGCCATTAAAAAACTATATTCACTGTAACGTACAGGTGAAACATCCCCGCGCAGCGCAATCGAACCATAAAAATTTCCAGGCGGCGATTCCCATACGCGGCCCATACGCCCGCGTCCTGCGATTTGCGTATCTGCGGTAATCAAAAACGGCAGTTCATAGTGTTGATGTATAAATTCCCGCGCACGATCCTGCGTGCTCTCCAGCACATCAAAATGATGGTGCTTAACGTGCAAGA
>DPZW01000124.1:0-299 GCA_003536545.1 Rhodospirillaceae bacterium | reverse complement strand
CCGGCATGAGCATGAGGCCAACCGTAAGACCTGTTGTGATAACAAGCAACGCAACCAGGCGGCGTGATAATTTATGAACCCCCATCATTGGGGCAATCGCATCATCGAAATACATCAATTTGATAACGCGCAGATAATAAAAAGTAGCAACCACAGATGTCAGGACACCCAATACCGCCAGCCAGATAAAGCCAGATTTCATCGCCGCCAATAGCACAAACATTTTACCCAGAAAACCTGCTGTGGGCGGAATGCCTGCGGCTGCAAACATTAAAATCGCCATGCACATTGCCATGCGT
>DPZW01000164.1 GCA_003536545.1 Rhodospirillaceae bacterium | reverse complement strand
TGCATTTCGAGCGGCTGGTACTTTGATAACTGGATTAATGGGGGATCAAAAGAATATTCGTTCATTAAACTGGAAAGCGATCCAAGCTGAAATTAATAATTCAAATTTGGCTTTTACAGAATTTAAAGATGATTTTGAAGTGCTTGCGCCTGGAATTGAAAACGCCAGCTTTAATTCGACCAACAACACTATCACGTTAAATGGCACGTTTGGAACTGATCCAGGTGTTGATGGTAAGGTGACGCTCGGCGCGTTCGACTTACATCCATCCAAAAAAGTGAAATGGACGCCGGATCAGATCATTTACAAGGTCGATAACATCCCCAGCGGTACCTATGACGCACAGGTCACGGTGCGCGGACATAAAAGCAATTTGAAGCCTGTCCAAATTACCATCATGTCGGCAGACATCCTGTTCTGGTATGGCCCGGATAGCGGGGGCTCATCGGACGCAAAACTTTATGCCATGTCATCGCTGAACGGCAATTATTTCCGCTGGCCGCGGCCGCCCGAGCTGGTGCCGCAAAGCGATTGGCATTCCGCCACGGACGACGGCAAATATGCGGTATTCAGCAATCCATACCGTGTGGTGGCGCAGAACCTGCACACTGGCAGTGAAAAAATTATTTACAACAGTCTGGATGGTGACTTGGCTACTGTGCTGACGGATAACAAGAATGCGATTATCGAAGTCATCACGCCGGTGGATGAGGAAACAGTGCAGACCCGGCTGATGCGCGTGCCTTTGACGGGCGGCAGCGCCGTGCAGATTTACAGCAACACCGGGCAGGGGCTAAGCACCATCGCGCGCGACAGCAATCGCCAGTTCATTGCATTTCTGCAGCACGAAGTTGATGATGAATTCTCCATCCGCCGCATTAATCTTGCCAATCTACAGGTGAGTACGCTCTATCTTGGTCCAAACACTCTGCCGCCTGAGGTGCTGTTTGTAATTAATGGCGAAGTTTACGGCGTGACTGAAGATGCTGCGTTTGGCCCCGATGTGGTGCATCATTATAAAAACGGGAGTGCGATCCCCATCGGCACCCTGGCGCCTGATGCGATCTTCCGCCGTACAGGCGACAGTTTCCCGGACGGCAAAATCATTATGAATGACGATACCGGAATATGGCAATCCAATTTGCCGTTCACATTGTGGAAGTCCCTGGGACCGCAGCAGTCTCAGGATAGGATATGGAGCATTTCCGCAGCGCCGAAATTAACTGTCCCGGGTCTGTAGTTACAAATTTTCCTTCAGCCACTGGCGCATTTGCTGAAAAATATTCGTGGGCGCAACGGTTTCCATTACGGCAATATCCGGGTTTGAAAAGTGTTGCAGTGGGTAAAGCAATAATCCCGCTGCCACTGCAAAAGCTGGCCCTGCCGTGCTTTCCGCCAATCCGTTTACGCGCATCGGGCGGCCGTGGCGGACTTGTTTATCCAGCATGGCTTGCGTGAGGTCGCGCAAGCCTTGCAGCTGTGATGCGCCGCCGGTTAAAATCACGCGGCGTCCGGCGGATTGATGATGGCCGCTGTTTTCCAATCGCTCGCGCACCAGTTCCAGAATTTCTTCCACGCGCGGCTGGATGATGCCCACCAATAATGAACGCGGCACGTGATTGCTCGCACCATCTTCATCTTCGCCAACCTGTGGCACGTCAATCAATTCGCGGTCATCGGATGCGGTGGCAATCGTGGAGCCATATAATGTTTTCATGCGCTCTGCCTGTGCGACCGGGGTGGTTAATCCGCGCGCAATATCCATCGTGATATGCTGGCCGCCGATGGGAATGCAATCTGCGAAAACCATATGACCGTTCTGGAATACGCCGATATTCGTCGTGCCGCCGCCCATATCCAAAATCGTTGCGCCCAATTCTAATTCATCATCGACCAGCGCGGATAATCCTGCAGCAAAAGGTGCGGCCACCATGCCTTCAACTTCCAAATGTTTGCGCTGCACGCAGGCCATCAGATTTTTCACGCTATTGGTTGCAGCTGCAATCAGGTGCACGGAAATATTCAATTGGTCGCCGTATAGCCCGCGCGGATCTTTGATGCCATGCTGGTCGTCAACGGCGAAATGCATGGGGATTGCGTGAATAAGTTTATGTTGTTCGCTTTTGCCAATCTCGCTGCGGCTCAGCTGCAGGGCTTTCGCAATTTCTTTTTCCGTCACTTCGCCTGACAGCGGCAAGGTTGTTTGATGGATGAGTGATTGCAAATGATTGCCCGAAACATTGATAATCACGTCTTCAATCGTCTCTCCCGCCATTTGTTCGGCGGCATGCACCGCCTGGCCGATCGCACTGGCGGCCGCATCGACATCAATGACAACGCCACTGCGCAAGCCCTGTGAGAGGTGGTGGCCGATGCCAATCACCTGCGGTTTCATCTGGTCATCGAGGCGTGCAATCAGGCAGCAGATTTTATGGCTGCCAATATCAAGGGCGGTGATAATACTGCCGCGGGTGCGATGCTTGGGCTTATGGGCGGCGGAGAGGAACATCCATCCGGTATAGCTGATTCAACTCACCGCGAAATGCATCATGCAAAACAAAAGGGCGACCAGGAGGAGGGTCGCCCTTGTATCTTGATCGCTGGCAACGCGTCTGGATGCCGCAGCGAAAATAACGATTAGCTGTTAGGCCGCGCCATCGCGCGTTTGCGGCACATCGTCATTGGCTGCAACCAGCCGTGAAATTTCGTCTTTCAGAAACAGCTTTTCGCGTTTCAGTCGCCAGATGGCGGCACCGTTTGGAAACGGGCGGTGGACTTCGTAATCCAGTTCTTGGTCCAGGTGTGCATGTTTGCGGCGGAGTGCATCGATACGTGCTTCAAGTGACATTTATATCCCCTCTATCTCTCCCATGGTAAGGAGCAAGAAAGTTGCTGAGTTAAGGCCTGATTTGAAATATTAGACCAGGAAATTTCCTGAACGCTTATCTCAAACCATGATTATGTATATCACAAACAATGCTTTCAAACTAGAAAAAAGCGTGTTGCAGTGCGAAAAAACGTCATAAATATGTAATGATTTCCCATATCAATGACTTATATGCTATTTTCCCATTATAGCAAAAAACTATGAAGTTTATATTTCTCAATAGGTTAT
>DPZW01000055.1 GCA_003536545.1 Rhodospirillaceae bacterium | reverse complement strand
GTTGAACACCAGCCCCAGAATAATAAAGGGCGCGGCCAGCTGGAACCCTAATAAAAAAGAATGGCTGACGATATTAATCACGGTTGTCGCTAAATCCTCTGTGGGCAAAAAACCACCGGGTTTTAAGACGGTATAACTGCTCACTAATGCCTCGATAATGGCATGATGCGTATTGGTCACAAAGATAATCAGAATAGCAGACATGGTTAACAAATTCGTGACGATAGGCCCGGCAGAGCTCATTTGCGGGTTAAAACTTGTCGCCGCTGAAAGGCCTGAATTCGACGCAATCACAAATCCCGCCAGATCAAGCGCAAGCAGCATGAGCCGCGCCAGTATGCCAATGAACAATCCGTAAATCACTTCCATGCCGTACAAAGCCAAAAGGTCTGCAATATTCGCCGGAATGGGCGGCAGGATTTTCCACAGGGCTGGCAGCAAAACAAAACTGATTGCGATAGAAAGCAAAAAACGCTTTTGCGCGCTGACATAAGAATCGCCAAAGCCCGGCAAGAATATGAAGGCAACGCCCACGCGCGCCATAATCAAAAATAAATTAAATATCCCGCCCGAAAGCAATTCGGATAATGTATTGGAACCCAGCTCGGTCATGCCTAACCCAGCGTGGCGATTTTATCTGCCAGCGAGAGAGTGTATTTTTTCAGCTCAAATAACATGAAGGGCAATGTTAAAACGATGATGGTGAAAATCACGAGTAGTTTGGGAACAAAGGTGAGTGTCATTTCCTGAATTTGCGTGAGGGCCTGGAACAGGGAAACCGCCACACCGATGACGAGACCCGCCAATACCGGCGCGGCCATGATCATAATCATGACCCAGATGCCTTCGCGCAAAATATCAACTACTTCGGGTGCTGTCATATGGAATCTCCATAGAAACAATATTACGCCGAGAATCATTAAAACAAAACCAGCTATAGCTATAATCCATTTAAAAGCTGGCCAGAAAAACTCTTCTAATTAGTAGCCGGGTCTTTTATAGAGAATATAATATGGCAAACCTTATCATTACTATTATTTCTATTGCTCTGGTTGCTGTCGCAGCCTTGATGGGTGCCTATTATGGGGGAACTGCATTTTTAGAAGGACAGGCAAAATCAAGGGCCACCACAATCCTCAGCCAGGCTGAACAGATTGCTGCCGCCTGGCGATTGTGGTCAGTTGACCGTGGCGGGACCATCTACCTAACCGATAAAAACTGGAGTGCGGCCTCAGGCGGCGGCACGAGCGATGATCTTGTACCAAACTACTTATCAGATCTTCCTAAAACCAGCTGGCTAACACAGGTTAGTTCTTATGGATTTTGGCTGCCAGCAAAATGGCAAGCGTTGTCAATATCTGGAGGACAAAGCCTAGTGGATGATAATAACGCTTTATTTCTTGGGGCAACCACTGCCGACTACGCACAGGCACTCAGCATATGCAGGAAATTTATCCAAATAGTTTCAGGAACAGAAGCGGATCCAGTAAACAGAACAACCACGCCATGGCGGCAACCAGCGGACTGTGTATTCATTGATGGCAATGCGAATGGGACGCTGGATTCGAATGATTTCATAACTTTTGTTTACAAAGTGCATTAAAGGGCAACAAAGAATAAATAAATTCTTGTGAATATGGTCGGGACGAGAGGACTCGAACCTCCGACCTCCTGTACCCAAAACAGGCGCGCTACCAGGCTGCGCTACGTCCCGACGACGTAAGAAGACGCTTCTAAAGCATCCAGCCGGGTAAAAGCAAGCCCGGATTCCTGCATCTGGTCTTTTTATCTGTTTTCCCTTATAAAAATGCCATGCAAGTCCGTATTTACCGCCCCGCCAAGAATGCCATGCAATCGGGCCGCGCGCTCACCGATCATTGGGTTTTGGAATATGAATTGGAAACCGCCCGCCGGCCTGAGCCGTTGATGGGCTGGGTTGCATCAGGCGACACCAATAACCAGGTGCAATTGCAATTTCCCAGCCGTGATGCCGCAATGGAATTCGCGCGCAAGAAGAACTGGCAGATGGATGTTGAAGACGAACATCCGCGCAAAGTCGAGCCGCGCAATTACGCGAGTTATATTACTTATCGTGAAACCAAGAAAGCTTGATGGCTGATCTCTTCCCTGAAATTGAGCCCTACGCATCAGAATACCTGAGTGTTGGCGATGGCCACGAATTATACATTGAACAATGCGGGCGCGCATCTGGCGCACCGATTTTAGTTGTACATGGTGGCCCGGGCAGTGGTTGCACGCCAACCATGCGCCGATTTTTTGATCCCGATTATTACCGCATTATTTTATTTGACCAGCGCGGCAGCAACCGTTCTCGCCCGCTTGCCTCACTGCATGAGAATACACCCGATAAATTAGTCTCAGATCTCGAAAAAATCCGCGCGCATTTGGGCATTGAAAACTGGCACATCTTCGGCGGATCATGGGGATCCACGCTGTCACTTTTATATGCACAGGCCCATCCTGCGCATTGCCTGTCGCTCACGCTGCGCGGAATTTTTATGATGCGCCAATTGGAATTGGATTGGTTATTTGGCAAAGTCAAACATGTCTATCCCGAAGAATGGGCATTATTCATCAATCATTTGCCGCAGCGTCAGCGCGATAATCCCATCCGCGCCTATTATGAATTATTGCGATCCACGGATGTTGAAACGGTGCGCGCAGCCACACGTGCATGGAACCGCTATGAAAACGCCAGCTCTTATTTAATGCCCACGCCAGAGGCCATCTCCGGCCCGCTGGATGATGAAAGCGGTATTTCTCGCGCCGTAATTGAATGCGATTATTTCCTCAATAAAATTTTCACGCCGGATGATCGCATTTTACAAAATGTCGACAAGCTGCGCGGCATTCCCGGCACCATCATTCATGGCCGCTATGACATGGTCTGCCCCATCACCTCGGCCTTTGATTTGCATGCCGCATGGCCCGAAGCGGAATTCATCATTATCCCCGACAGCGGTCATTCCGCGAACGACCCCGCCATGCGCGCCGCCCTGATTGCTGCGACAGAACGCTTGAAAACTTCGGGGATTTAGGCCAAACCAGCGGCCATGGACGCTAAATTCAAATCCCTCGACGATATCCATGTTTCCGGCAAGCGCGTCATCCTGCGCGCCGACCTAAACCTGCCGGTGGCCAACGGTAAAATTACCGATCATACGCGCCTGGAACGCCTGCTCCCTACGCTGCGTGAACTTACAGAGAAAAATGCGCGTGTGATTGTGCTCTCGCATTTTGGCCGCCCCAAAGGTCGCGATATGAAACAATCCCTGGCCCCAATTGCTGCAGCATTGGAACAGGCTCTGGGCATTGATATTAAATTCGTTTCCGATTGCATTGGCGCGGATGCCTTGGCCGCTGCGCAAACTTTGCAGGACGGCAAAATTCTGGTTTGCGAAAATTTGCGTTTCCACGAAGCCGAAGAAAAAAATGACCCAGATTTCGCCGCACAACTCGCGCAGTTGGGTGAAATTTATATCAATGATGCATTTTCTGTCTCACACCGCGCGCATGCTTCGGTGTATGGCCTCGCGCAGAAACTCCCGCGCGCAGCAGGCCGCATGATGGAAGCAGAACTGCGCGCACTGGCTTCCGCCCTTGAACATCCCCGCCCGCCCGTGATGGCCATTGCAGGCGGCTCCAAGGTTTCCACGAAGCTGGAATTACTCAACAACATCATTCCGCGTGTGCAAAAACTCGTCCTAGGCGGCGCGATGGCCAATACATTCCTGTTTGCACAGGGCAAAAATGTCGCCGCGTCGATGCATGAAAAAGACATGGTGGAAACCGTCCGGGAAATCATGATCACCGCAGGAAAACATGGCTGTGAAATTATTTTGCCGACGGATGCGCAACTTGCGGACGCGGTGAAATCAAACGCCAATATCCGCACCGCGCAGATTGCTGACATTCAACCGAATGAAATGATTCTGGATTTCGGACCGGAAAGCTTGGCGCGCGTCGAAAAAATTCTGGGTGAATGCCAAACCTTATTATGGAACGGGCCGCTGGGCGTATTCGAGGTGCCGCCGTTTGACAAAGGCACGGTTGAAATTGCGAAATTTGCTGCCGCCCAAACCCAGGCTGGCAAACTCACCTCCATCGCCGGTGGCGGCGATACCGCAGCCGCGATGAACCATGCGGACGTGATGGATCAATTCACATATATTTCCACCGCCGGCGGCGCATTCCTGGAATGGCTGGAGGGGAAAACGCTGCCGGGTGTTGCCGCGTTGGCGGGCTGAATCATAAAGGAATCGTAACGACCAACCCAGAATCGTGATATTCCTAGAAGATGAGCGTGTGGGAAGCCCGGAAAATTCGGTTAGTCATGGAATTGCGGCAGCAAGGGATCACAGATACCCAGGTGCTGGGTGCGATTGAGCGTGTGCCGCGCGAAGAATTTATTCCCCCGCAATTTCAGGATAAATCATACGACAATGTGGCACTGCCGATTGGTAATGGCCAGACAATCAGCCAGCCATACATCGTTGCGCTGATGACACAGGCATTGCATCTCGACAAATCGCATAAAGTTTTGGAAATCGGCACGGGCAGCGGTTATCAAACCGCCATCCTGGCGCGGCTGTGCCGCCGCGTTTATTCCATTGAACGCATTCCTGAATTATTAGAGGGTGCAGAAACATTGTTGCACCGTTTGCGTGTGAGAAATTATACCGCCACCAGCGGCGACGGCACCAAGGGCTGGAAGGCACAGGCACCATTTGCGCGTATTATCGTCACTGCCGCATCCGCCGCCGCGATGCCCCCGCAGGCATTGGTGGATCAACTCGATAACGGCGGGATTATGATCTGCCCCGTCACGCGCGAAGACCGCACGCAGCATTTGATAAAAATCACCCGCATCATGGACCAGATTTTTTACGAAGATTTATGCCCGGTGCGTTTTGTCCCGCTTTTGCCGGACGTTGAGCCCGCCAGCAACCTGCAACTGCTGCGCGCAGCGGGCTAATTCCGCCTTGCACCCCCCGCCCCTTTGGTTATAGTCCCGGCAGAAACTCAACCAAGGACATATATTATGGCTGAAACGACCTCTGCACCTCTGCCCCCTACAACGGCAACAACTTCAACCCCTGCAGCTGCAGATGCCGCCAATCCGGCGATGACTGCAAATGCAGACTTCATGCAATTCATCCCATTAATTGCAATTTTCGCGATTTTCTATTTCCTGATTATCCGCCCGCAACAAAAACGCATGAAAGAACATATGTTGCTGATCAATGCCCTGAAAAAAGGTGACCGCATTGTCACCGGCGGCGGCATCATCGGCACAGTGGTCAGCGCACCTGAAGGTGCGAGCGAAATCATCGTGGATCTGTCTGATAACGTGCGCGTGAATGTTTTGCGTGCCACTGTTTCAAATCTGGT
>DPZW01000154.1:9392-10340 GCA_003536545.1 Rhodospirillaceae bacterium | reverse complement strand
ACGCTCTTCCGATCTGCAGTGAGCTGGATCTGTCAGATCAAATCGCCCTGCAGGATTTTCTTGCGGCTGTTCAGCCCGACATCATCGTGAATGCTGCCGCTTACACGGCGGTTGACCGTGCAGAAGAAGAGCTGGAACTGGCACGTATCATGAATGCAGACATGCCATCATGGCTTGCAAATTATTGCGCGGCGCAGAGTAAGCTGCTGGTACATTATTCTACTGATTATGTCTTTGACGGCAGCGGACAACAGCCGTGGCCCGAAGATGCTCCGCCCAACCCTCTCAGCGTTTATGGCCGCACCAAGCTTGAAGGTGAACAAGCTGTACAAAAATCCGAATGCCCCTTTGTCATTTTCCGCACCAGCTGGGTTTGGGCACCATCAGGCAAAAATTTCATGCGCGCCGTGTTGCGCAAAGCAACAACAGACAATCACCTGAAGATCGTCAGTGATCAAATCGGCGCGCCAACATCAGCAAATTTTTTAGCTGAGCTTGCCCTGTACGCTATTCAACAATATCGGGATGGTGAATTGGCTCATGGTATTTATCATGCGCAGGGCCGCGGCTATGCCAGCTGGCATGAGGTCGCGCAGCATTTAATGCAGGCAGCAGGATTTTCAAACCGCGTCATACTGGAAGCCATCCTGACCAGCGATTGGCCGGCAGCAGCAGCGCGGCCATTAAATTCACGGATGAACTGCTCGAAACTGGAGCAACAATTCAGGATCACCTGCCCCGATTGGCGGCAGGAAATTTCCGCACATATTAACGCATTACGCGCTTAGAATTTTTCGTTATGCGACGGGTCGGGATCAACTCCGTACCATACAATAGCCGGCCGCAGCTTTCCGTTCTTTTGTTCAGCCACCAGATCAACAGGTTGCTCAATCTCAATATGAATTTTACGGGCACCTGTAAATTCGCGAGCTGTACCTGCGCCATTCA
>DPZW01000154.1:408-9257 GCA_003536545.1 Rhodospirillaceae bacterium | reverse complement strand
TCAGTGACTGGATGTCAGGCGTGTGCTCTTCCGATCCGCGAGCTGTACCTGCGCCATTCATGATAATCAATCCGCGCGACTCCATCACGACATACCCCTGCCATGTGCGCTGCTCTTTATCTGCACCATAAAGTGTAACTTTTGCTGATATTTTCTTTGCACCTGTATCTGCACGGCGCGATGCCAGCAAACCAATCCCTAGAATGGGTTTCTGACGGTAAGCATCCGGCACATCAATCCAAATGCCATTTTTTAAGTCACTTGCAGATAATACATAAAGCGGCGCATCCGGTTTGGGCAGCTGCGCTTCATTATAAATCGTACAGTGATGACCCATCCGCCAAGGAAAGGGATTAACAGGCACACAATAATTTCCTGTCATTCCCTGATCCAGTTCATCTGACATCTGCTGCCACGCTGAACCACCCCGGTAAATAAAATCAGGCCAGACGATGCCACCATAACCGGCACGAAGCCATCCCGACTGATAAAACCAGAGCGCAAATAGAATAGCAGGCAACAATGCTGTAACCCGCGGCCAAACCGGGCCACGAATGCGTACCATACCGCGGGTGCTGATATCCGCGATGAAAATGGCAGTGCCCAGTCCCAGGAAAAGAAAACCAAAATATGCAGCCATGGCATGACGGTAAATAAACAAATATTTCAAGAACCCGAATGAAAAATTCCATTCTGCTGTCAGCGCAAACACATTAATCAACAGCGTAATTCCCAGCATCAAAAAGCCGCACAACATAAGCAGACGCACGCGTTTGTGGTAAAACGTGATCAGCGCTGCTGCCATGCAAAACGCCATGCCGTAAAAAATCTGGTGGTCTGGTCCGCTATGCGCGGCATACATGCCCGTTGCCGCACCGGGGCCCAATGGCATGCTCCCCATAAAACCCAGAAAATGCAACACCGCGGAAGCAATTTTCTCCGCCGCCGTGATATCGACTGCGCGCGCGGCGGCCAGCGTGCCGCCCAGCATACTTATAAATAATTGCGTGGCCTGCGCCAGCACAGCAACAGACCATGTCGCCATCAATGCGCGATAGCGCGGCTTCGCAACAAAAATACCTAATAAGAAAATTGGTAGCAACGTGATATAATAAGGCTTGGAAACAAGGAATAATGTCATCACCCACGCCCATCGCGGCGCGTCGTCTATTTCGTCATGCACAGAAAGCAGCGCGAGCATGGAAAAACCTGCACAAATAATAATGCCCACGTGCGTGAAATTGATAAAGGTAACCGTCTGCCAGTCGAGTAGTAATAGGCATGCAGCTGCAAAGACAAAGCGCGCGGTGTTGCTTGGTACGATAGGCCGAAAGCGCGGCAGGCAAAATGCCGCCAGAGTAAAGGCAGTGAGAATGACCGCTGAGAGATTATATACATGCCCGATCCACCTCGCAGGCAAGCCTACCTCATGCACCGCCAGAGCAATCAATCGCCCAATAACCGGTAAGTAACCTGCCTCTGGCGCAAATAGTCGGGTCCAGAGGCTGGGTTGCATGGCAGCCGGGTAATAGCGTGTGGCCGCCTCAGCCCACATTTCACCGCCAGTCAGCCAGGCGGTCTGCACGCAAAAGAGATAAATAATATAACCCAGTGCGCATAACAGGAAATAACCAAACGCCAACCTTCCACCCCCGACGGTTTGAGCGGGAGGAAGCGGAAATATACGGTGCACAAAGGATTTCATGGGAAAATGGTCTACCAGCCTGACGGAAATTGTAAATGATAGTTATTGTTTTTGCGTGCCAGAGCCGCTAACACCATACAGGCATATATCTCGCAGGAGCAGGCAAATGGCACTAATCAAATCACTCAGCACTATTTTTGGCACCGCCCCATCGAAAATCATCGTGGCTGAACCGCCCCCTGCCCCACACGCTTTCCCCATTGAATTCAGCGAGCCGGATAAATATATCACGCGCTACGTGATGGAACGCGAGCTCACCGTTGTTGGAAAGGAGAATTTGTTTTCCACCGTGATGGCCTGCAAATATGTCAGCGAAGCAAATATTCCAGGTGATTTTGTAGAATGCGGCTGTTACCGCGGCGGCAACGGTATTGTGGCTGCGGATGTGTTCCAGCGTTACAGCCAGGATCGTAAAATCTGGCTGTATGATACTTTCGCAGGCATGACGCGACCCGGACAGCATGATTTCAGCAATCATGATGGCAGCCCTGTGCTTGGCCACTTCCTAAACCTGCAACGCGAAACACATAATGAGTGGGTTTACGCATCACTGCCTGAAGTTAGAAATAATTTTGAGAATGCGGGTTTTCTGGATGATAATGTCAAATTTATCCAGGGTGATGTACTGGAAACTTTGAAGGCTGCCAATAATCTACCTGACCAGATCGCGGTCATGCGCCTGGATACGGACTGGTATGAATCAACAAAAATTGAACTGGACGCATTATATCCACGTCTTTCAGTAGGTGGCATTCTGGTCATTGATGATTACGGCCATTATGCGGGTGCAAAAAAGGCAGTTGATGAATATTTCAAGGATATGCGGCCGTATTTTCAATATATTGATTACACTGCCCGCATTGCCATCAAGTTGAAGTAAGAATGGCACTTCAATCCTTATTGACAAAAATAGGATGCCGATCCCCATCTCTGGAGCAGCTGGGCCATAAGTATAAATGCGACAAAGTTACTGTGCATCACTATGAAGACCGTTATGAGCAGCACTTGCGCCCAATCAGGAAAGATCTTCGCAATATTCTGGAGATCGGCGTCGGCGGCGGTAACGCACCGAATTCAGGTGGAGAATCTTTATGGATGTGGCAAGATTATTTCCCGCACGCCAGGCTTTACGGTCTAGATATTTATGATAAGCATCACCTGGATAATAATCGCATTCATACTTTTATAATTGACCAGTCGAATACAGATTCATTGTCTGAGTTTGCCCGCAAACACGGGCCGTTTGACTTAATCATTGATGATGGTTCGCACCGCGGTGTTGATATCACAGCAGCACTGCGTGTGTTATATCCGTATCTGAAAGATGATTGTTATTACGTGATTGAAGATATTCAGACAAGCTACTGGGGTGACTTTGGCGGTTCTTCTATTGCGTATAACGTGCCGGAGACTGCAACGAACCTGCTTAAACACCTGATTGATATCATCCACAGCGGCGAGATGACATGTGAAGATACACCTGCAAAACAAACTGGCTGGGCTGTATCAGAACTACATGTCTATCACAATATCGCTTTTATCAAGAAAACAGCCACAGTGGCGCCGAGCCGCGTTTTGAACCAGGAATATGCAGCGCACCAGCGCATGATGGATGAAAAAAATAATAGAGGCCTGGAAGTGGCCAATCAGCATTGGGGACAAGACGCTGTATTCCGCCATGACGTTTTGTCAAAGTCTTGCCAAAACGGTGGATAGAATAGCAAAACATTCTATTGCCAAATAATAAAAAATTAGTTGCTGTAGCTGAAGATACGGATTAAAATAGCTTGTTTAAAAGGCCGCCATGAAAAAATCTTTCCTATTTGCTGTGTCTGCTATCAGTCTTGTGATGCTAACAGCCTGCGCGCCGCCGATCACGCGCCAGCAACAGCTGGATATCTGGTATCAGCGTTGCCTGGAATATGGATTCCATCCAAATACGAATGGTATTGCGCAGTGCGTGCAACAGCAGGAGATTGAGCGCGAGAAGGCCCTCACTCAACCTAATCGTATGATGTTCTGCACAGGTGGCGGTTATGGACATGGTGGTTTTGCAACCTGCTTTTGATTAAGCAGCTTTTGTTTCTTCTATTTTCTGCTGAGCAAACAATTTGAGCCAGCATCGCGCACGATCTTCTGGGTTTTCATTTTGTGTAATGTCAGAGACTACCGCAATGCTATCTGCACCTGCTGCCATGACTTCAGTGGCACGTTCCAGGGTGATCCCGCCAATCGCCACCAATGGATAATCCAGCATGCGCCGCCAATCAGCCAGCGTTTGCAAGCCCTGCGGCGGGAAAGGCATCACCTTTAATGTGGTGTGATAAATCGGGCCCAATGCGATATAGGATGGGCGGCAAGCATGTGCCCGCGCGAGTTCTTCATAACTATGCGTGGAAAGACCAAGCCTTAGGCCTGCCTGTGCAATCGTATTCATATTTGCATCCGCCAGATCTTCCTGACCTAAATGCACACCATAGGCCTGATATTTGATTGCCAATTGCCAATAATCATTAATAAACAACCGGCAGTTATATTTTTTCCCTAGTGTAATAGCAGCTGCAATTTCATTCTCTAGCTTTGACCCGGATTTATTTTTAATGCGTAATTGTGCAGTCCTCACACCCAGTGGTAACAAGCGTTCCAGCCATGCCACGCTATCGACGATGGGATAAAACCCAAGATCTTTGCCGCAATCAGGGAATTCTGGACGCCTGAAATCTATAGATTGTGCAAGCCATGGCAAATCTTCAGGAATTGGTGGAGATTTCTCATAAGTTAAAATTCTCATGCCTTGCCCGATATTTTGCGCAAGCCGCACGGCTTGATTAATTTTTGCCTTGGCCAAAACAACAGCATCTGCATCTGTCATGCCAAGAGCGTGTGCGGAAGCACAAATTGATGCAAAACTGCACCCTGTCCCCCGTGCATCAGCAGTTGTACGCAAAGGAGAAGTTAAAAAGAAATTCTGACCGCTGGCTTGATAATAGTCATATGCATGGCCATTGTGCTGAAACCCCTTGATAATGACTGCGCGCACCCCAAGGTCTAGAATTTTTAAAGCTGCATTCCTTATATCATTCTCACTTTGAATTTTGATTCCAGATAATTTTTCTGCCTCTTCCAGATTGGGGGTAAGTAAATTTATCCGTGGCAGTAGCTTATCCTTCACAAAATCCATTACCTTATCCGACAATAATGTACCGCCCGTAGAAGCTATCATTACCGGATCATAAACCACATAGGCTTGAATTGTATTTAATTCTGCTACCAGAGCATGAATGCTATCCACATCTCCCAGCATCCCGATTTTAATGGCACGCGGCGGCATATCTGTTCTCAAAGCCTCAATCTGTGCTGTGAGAATTTTTGCTGAAACAGGCTGCACTTGGAAAAGTTTTAGTGTATTTTGTGCCGTCAATGCGGCAATTACCGTACAGCCATGCACGCCCATCATTTCAAATGTTTTTAAGTCAGCCTGAATGCCTGCGCCGCTGCAATTATCAGACCCCGCAATCGTCCAGACAACCGGCAACGCACTCATGCAGACTCCTTATGAAACGGCGTGCCCAGTGTGGGCGTAGATGCTTCTGCAAACTGGCGCGGCAACATCAATCCGGCTTCATAGCCCAGCCGCCCAGCCTCAATCGCACGCGCAAATGCTTCGGCCATTTTCGGCGCGTCATCCGCCAGCGCAACCGCCGTATTCAACATCACGCCGTCATATCCCATTTCCATGGCGTGCGCTGCATGTGACGGCAGGCCAATCCCAGCATCGACAATCAATGTTGCTTCCGGCATGCGTGCACGCAAAGTTTTCAGCGCAGCCGGATTCACAATCCCCTGCCCTGAACCAATCGGTGACGCCCAGGGCATCAGGATTTTGCACCCTGCCGCCAGCAAACGTTCCGCCACCACAAGGTCTTCAGTGGTGTAAGGAAACACCTCAAAACCATCTTTGATTAAAATCTGTGCAGCTTCAACCAATGCGAACGGATCAGGCTGCAGCGTCAGCTCGTCGCCCACTGTTTCCAACTTAATCCAGTTCGTCTTAAACACATCGCGCGCCATCTGTGCCGTCATCACTGCTTCCTTTGCGCTGCGGCAATTCGCAGTGTTGGGCAGAATGGTCACATTTATTTCCCGCAACAGGCCCCAGAATCCCGAACCGTCACCTGATGCCTGGCGGCGCAGCGATACCGTCACAATTTCCGCGCCGCTTTGCGCAATCGCGCGGCGCAGCTGATGGGGCGAACGGTAACGCGACGTGCCCAAAATCAAACGGCTGTTAAATATTTTTCCACCCAGCTGCCACATGTCATCCCCCCTGCATCGGTGTCAGGATTTCGATATCGTCATTTTCATGCAGCGGCGTTTCGGCGTAATGCAAACGCGGTACCGCCGTCATGTTCTGCGCCACTGCGAAATAATCGCCTGCGTAACCCAGCGATTGCACCAGTTCTGCCAATGTGCGCGCATTGGTTTGCATTTCCTTGCCATTCACGATGATTTTCATGCCGCCATACTCATCTTCATATTTTCAATTCGTGCGCAGACTTCCTCCGCAATCACTGGCGCCAGCAAAAACCCGTGGCGATACATCCCGTTCACGCGGATCAAGCCATTTTCAGTGATGATTTTTGGTTCATTATCAGGAAATGCGGGCCGCAGCCCCACTGAAGTTTCGATGATCCGCGCCTCGGCAAATCCCGCGCTGACCGCGAATGCCGCGTTCAGCATCTCCGCCGCTGAACGCAGGGTGATCGCACCGTCATCCACGGTTTCAATGCTGCTCGCGCCAATCACATATTGATCGTTCGCATGCGGCACAATATAAATTGGCCAGCGCGGGTGCATGAGCCGCACAGGTCGGTTTAATTTCACATCCGGCGCGTGGCAGCGGATAATCTCACCGCGCACTGCGCGCAAGTCATTCACATCTGCTGCCGCACCCCAACCGCGACAATCCAGCACCATGTCAAATTTTATCACTTTATTATTGAATGTAATTTCATACGGGTGAATGGATTCTATATCTGTTTCAAAATACAATGCCGCGCCGCGCGCTTTGAGTGCATCCGCCATCGCCTTTAGCGCGCCGCGACTGTCAATCTGTCCTTCATTAGTGAAATACAATCCGTTTTGAAAACGCGGATCGAGATCAGGCTCCATCTTATTCAATGTTTCACATGAAATTTGCTGCATTACATTCTCACCTACACGCAATTTCACACTGCGCGCAAACCGATCCAGCTCTGCCTGATCGCACGGATAAGCCACCACAATACTCCCCGCATGCTGGAAAAACACATCCAGTGAAAATTCACGGATAATTTCCGGCCAGCGTTGCAAGGCGCGCGCGCCCATCTCGCTGACGGATTTTTCCGTCACGTCCAGTTCGCAATACGGCGCGAGCATCGCAGGCGAGACATAACTGCACGACGATGATCCAGCCGCATCGCCGCGATCAAACAGGGAAACCTGCCAGCCGCGTGCGCAGCACATCAATGCCGCCATGCGGCCCGTAATACCTGCGCCAACGATGCCGATGGAAAATGTCATGCCGCTTGAGCCTCTTCCATATTCTCAACATCCTCACTAATGCGCATCGAGCAATATTTTGGCCCGCACATCGAACAGAAATGTGCATGTTTTGCGCCTTCCGCAGGAAGCTCTTCATCGTGATAAGCTTTCGCCGTTTCGGGATCGAGTGATAGATTAAACTGATCCTGCCAGCGGAAATCATAACGCGCTTGCGATAGCGCATCATCGCGGTCCTGCGCGCCCGGGTGACCTTTCGCTACATCCGCCGCATGCGCTGCGATCTTGTAAGCGATCAATCCCTGTTTCACATCTTCCTGATTGGGCAGGCCCAGATGTTCCTTTGGCGTCACGTAACACAACATCGCGCAGCCGTACCAGCCGATCATCGCTGCGCCGACAGCGGACGTAATATGATCATAACCGGGTGCGATATCCGTTGTCAGCGGGCCCAATGTATAAAACGGCGCTTCATGGCAATTTTTGAGCTGCTCCGTCATGTTTTCTTCAATGAGGTTCATCGGCACATGGCCCGGCCCCTCAATCATCACCTGGACTTCATGCGCCCATGCTTTTTTCGTGAGTTCGCCCAGCGTGCGCAATTCCGCAAATTGTGCTTCGTCATTCGCATCCGCGATTGATCCCGGGCGCAAACCATCACCCAGTGAAAACGCGACATCATATTTTTTCATGATCTCACAGGTTTCCTCAAAATTCTCATAAAGAAAACTTTCCTTTTTATGATGCAAACACCATTTCGCCATCAACGATCCGCCGCGCGAAACAATTTTGGTGATCCGGTTCAGCGCAAGCGGCACGTAATCCCGCAACACGCCTGCATGGATCGTGAAATAATCCACGCCCTGCTCCGCCTGCTCAATCAGCGTTTCGCGGAACACCTCCCAATTCAATTGATCAATACGGCCCTTCACTTTTTCAAAGGCCTGATAAATCGGCACGGTGCCGATCGGTACGGGTGAATTGCGTAAAATCGCTTCGCGTGTCTGATGGATATCCGCGCCAGTGGAAAGATCCATGATCGTATCCGCGCCCCAGCGCGTGGCGACCAGCAGTTTTTCCACTTCTTCCTCAATCGATGACGAAGTGGCGGAATTGCCGATATTTGCATTGATCTTCACCAGGAAATTCCGGCCGATGATCATCGGCTCTGTTTCCGGGTGGTTAATGTTATTGGGAATGATCGCGCGGCCGCGCGCCACTTCATCACGCACGAATTCCGCCGTGATTTCCTTGCGCATTTTCGGATTGCGGCGCTGACCGCTTTCCGTTTGCACCTCGCTGCGTTTCAGATTTTCACGAATGGCGATATATTCCATCTCCGGCGTGATAATCCCCTGCCGCGCATAATGCATTTGCGACACGTTTCTGCCGGGCTTCGCGCGCAACGTGCCATTTGGCATTTCCTCTACATCACCGCGTGATAAAATCCATTCGCGCCGCAATTTTGGCAGGCCTTTCATAATATCAATCTCAACCGACGGATCGGTATATGGCCCCGAAGTATCGTAAACCACAACAGGATTGCGCGGCGTCCCGTTTTGATTTGGCGCCAGTGAAATCTCGCGCATCGGCACGCGGATGT
>DPZW01000154.1:0-231 GCA_003536545.1 Rhodospirillaceae bacterium | reverse complement strand
TCTCGCGCATCGGCACGCGGATGTTATTCGCGGAATCTTCGACATAAATTTTGCGTGAGTTCGGGAAATTCCCGCGATAATAATTCAGGTCAGTTGGTTTTTTTTCGACTTTGGTTTTTTTCACGACATGTTCCTCTGGCAATAAATTTAATCGCCGGGAAACCGATGAAAAATGCAGACATATATTATATGCCTGTGATCACTCTTCCTCCGCTGGTCCTAACCAGATCA
>DPZW01000095.1:6384-6851 GCA_003536545.1 Rhodospirillaceae bacterium | reverse complement strand
CATCACGCCGTCATAGGTGGTGGACAGGCCGCGCACCGCATCGGGCGGCAGATTTGCGCCAGCCCAGGCCTGAATCTGGCGCGCCAATTCCTGCCAGCGTTCACGTCCGCCAAATTCAGCGATCAAACGCTCCTGTTCGCGTTCAGATTGATATTCATTGGCAACCTCCAGGATCATGGGCACCATGCGTTCGGCAGCGAGATCGTAAACCAGCTGCGCCTGCCGCGGCGCGAATCCTGCCTGATGCATGCGCTGATTGATTTCATCATCCGGGGTAAACATGCCGTGATCGCAATTGATACAATAGTCTGACGGCGCAGCAGGTACGCCCAACATTTGATTGAGCCGCGCGCGATCTTCAGGATCAATCATTTTGCCGAGTTTTTTTTCGAGTTCCAGATAGGATTTTATCAAAGCATCACTGCGCAATTGATTGGCATTGCTATCCCAGAATTTTTCCGGGATAC
>DPZW01000095.1:0-6098 GCA_003536545.1 Rhodospirillaceae bacterium | reverse complement strand
TGTTGGGTTTGGGTAAGGGTTTTTGCGGCGGCGGCCAGATCTGTCACGACGGCATTCACCTGTGTTTCCGGCGCAAGCTGCATTAGCGATGCCGGCACGCCATACATATCTGCCAGGAATTTCACGATGGCATTGGGGTTAACCGTCGTTTGCGCGCCCGCGCCCATCGCCTGCACAGCCGTGAGCCATGAGAGGATACTCTGGCCGTCACGCTGTGACTGCGCGAGGGCGAGCGGCGATGAGTAATGCAATTCTACGGTGCGGCCATCAATCGGGATGAAGGGAATTTCACCGCGCCGCTGCAGAATATGCATGCCGCGCAAAATCATGGGCGTCAGCAATTCCGATTGTAGGCGGCCGTAGGTCGCGCCAAGGATACGCGCCATTTCGGTGGCGCGTTGCAAAACTTCGGTGGCCGTCATGCGGTAATCCTGCGGCTGACCGAGTTGATCGACCAATAATGCACGGCGAATATTGCGCCGCAGATCATCCAGCATCAATTGCGAGACGTCAAAACGTCCCGGTGCGCCCAGCGGCGTGAGGCCAGCAGAGCCCACAGCTTTTGGAATAATTGCACCCGGTACCAGTTTAATATTGGCAGGGTTTAACACGCCATCATCATCCGCCTGCCAGATTCCCGTGACAGCAATCGACGCGTTCTTCAAAATGAGCTCAACAACTTTGTTCGCGGTTTTGATATCGGGCAAAGCCTTCATCACCGGCGATCGGCCATAAGTTTCACCCGGTGATTTCAGCCAGCGAAAATGCATGAATGGCGATTGCCCCAGACGTTTTTGCAATAGCAATTCCGGTGCGCCGCCGCCTTGCCAGATCACGCCAAATTCATAGGCTTTGCCGTCTGGCTGCACATATTCCAAAATAGTTTGTGCTTTATCACTGCGCCGATCAGCCGCCTTGATAAGTTCCGGCGGCAATTCCACATTGGGATAACGCGCGGCGATCTGTGCAGCGGTGAGTTGCATTTGCCGGAAGGTGACATTCAGGCGGCCTTCAATGCCTTCGTCCAACACCAGATCCGCCAGCGGCACGGCAGTAAAGCGAAAGGCGGAATATTCGCCGGGCGCGGATTCTTCAAAGGCTATTGAACCAGTGCCCGCCGTCACCAGATCCAGATAGGCCTGATGCATTTCAACGGCAAAATTGCTGCGATCAAAATGCGATTGCAGGCGCAATTGTGCTTCTTCCAGCACCGGCCCGATTTGATCGCGTTCGGTATCTGATAACGCAGGCCCGGGACGAAAACCAAACCAGCGCGACCATGGCGGCGTGAGCTGCGCCAGCAATGATGCGGCGAGTTGATCCACGGCATCGGCAGCCGTGGCATCAAAGACGCGGTCATATTTCCGGTCGGCGGAAGTGGTGGATGCAAAGGCATTGCGGTAGGGCAGAACAAATTCATAGCAATCCTGCCAGATATTTTCCCAATTGCGACGTTCTTCACGCGCCGCGGAAAATTCTGCCATCAGTGTTTCCAACTTCGGATCATGCCGCTGCGGTAATTTCACTGCTGATGATTTTATTTTGGTCTTCGTCATTTATTCCCCCAACAGGGTTTTGCGTTGCGGCAATTTGCCAGAAAAACCCAATAATCCATGCAAAGACGTGCCGATAAGGCCAGAAAGGCCAAAGTTTCGGCCTTCCAGATTTTGTTCGCGCAATTTCTCGGGTGTCGGACCTGACTGCTCCGGCGGCGGAGTATTAGGTCCAGAATTATTGTTTGCGTTATTATTGGTATTGTTTTGCGTTGGCGCAGGCGGCGGTGTATAGGCGGGCGCACTGGGCGTAGGAATACGAAATAATTTTCCAATGGGAATAATGCTACCCATGATTTTCTCCTGTGGTTTTAGTGGTTTTGGCTTGGGCCAGAATGCCGGAAAGATGACGGTAAAGCTGATAGGGCGTGAGAATATACAAGGCGCGCAGGCCCAGAACGCGCTTGCAAACCTCCACGCAATTCAACGGCGCAATGGGCGCGGTTTTTTGCACATTGCGTTGCAGAGATGCTTCGACGACCTGGTGCCCCTGCCCGCGCAGCCATTCAGGCAAATTAAAATCCGGCGGCGATGGCAGCACTGTCACTTCCATGCAGCTGGCCAATGGCTCAACTGCCAGCCAATGTTCATCATCATTCATGATCATAAAACAATGGCGATAACCGGGCCGTAGCCAGCGCAGCCAGAAAATCCGATCTTCGTCCGTGAACACCACCCATGCCCGCTGCTTTTGCCCAAAAGAATTTTTATTCGCAGGCAAATAAGCTTCGATGATGGATTTCTGTTTTGAAATCTTTTCTCCTGCGCGTTTTCCGGGCTTCGCTTTTACTCTTTCAGTCATAACACCTCCGTGATTTGTAATGGATTTCTGACAATGCCGCGGCGTTGCAACATCACGTCCAGCTCGCGCATGGCTTCGCGCCATAAGGTGGCGGCGCGCGCTTCGTGACGGCGATGATATTCGGGCGGCATGCGGCGGCGGCCATAATGCGAGAGCACATGCATATGCTCCATGCGCAGGCGGCGGTTGCGGTAAAGCCGCTCCAGCGTCACATAAATATCATTGGGCTCGCAGGGACGCGGAACAGCCCCACGGCCACGCCCCGGCACTGCGCCGTCGCGCCGGGCCTCGACCGCGCAAATGAACCAGAACCAGGCTTCCTCCACATTGCGGAAGGGAATGCCAATGATGACGGCCCGGGCTGTTTTTTTTGAGTTTTGGGGATTTTGCATCTGGTCATACCCTCCTGATATGAATATATTCCTTGTATCTCATAGGATTCTGTTCCTGTCAACCATGATAAGAATTATTTCCTATAGACTTTAAGCCCCGACTCTATGAATATTTTCTTATGATTGAACATATGGATATCTGGCTGGCGATTGATCGCCTGGCTACCGCGCACGGCCTCTCGGCTTCTGGCCTGGCACGCAAAGCAGGATTAGATCCCACGTCTTTTAACCCCAGCAAGCGCGCGGCCACGGGCGGTAAATTGCGCTGGCCGACCACGGAATCAATTGCCAAAATCCTGGCAGCCACCGGCACCAATTTTTCCGATTTCGTTGCATTGGTGGAGCGCGAAGATTTTGAACCCACCTCGCCTGCTGAATTATCAAAACTGAATTATTCCGCGCCGCGTTCTGTGCCGGTATTGGGTTTTGCCGAAGCGGCGCAGGCCAGCAATTTTGACAGCAATGGTTTTCCGGCTGGCAAGGAATGGGAACAGATTAAAATTCCAACGTTGCAGGATCCCCATGCCTATGCGCTGGCGGTTTCCGGCAGCACCATGGAGCCAGCTTACCGCGCGGGTGACATTTTGATTTTATCGCCCAGGGAACCCATCCGCAAAGGCGACCGCGTGGTGTTAAAAACTGTGGATGGCAAAGTAGCGGCGAAAGAAGTGGTCAAGAAAACAGCGACCAAGCTGGATGTGAAATCACTCAACCCTGCCCATAAAGAGCAGAGTTTCTCCATGAAAGACCTGGCCTGGGTCGCGCGCGTGATGTGGGTCAGCCAGTAATCAGGGCTGTGCGTGAATTATATCCCTATATGCGCTTAGTGCTGCCACATAGTGTGCATTTTCTTCTGTTACCATACCGTTATTAATCTGATTAAAATAAATTTGATGTGCATCTTTATTTGCTGCCAATACAGCATCTATGATGTCTGTGATTTTTTCCCTGTCTTCCAATGAAATAATTTTTTCTTTGACACCTTGCCCCAAAAGTTCAGAGAGAAAACGTACCAGAGGCGTTCCATGAAAAAGAATCCGGGGAATGGTAAATAGAAATTGATCGCTATCTGGATTAAGTGTCAGGCTATCATCAAAAAAATAAGGGTGGTATTTTTCAGGAATTTCCTTCAATCCCTCGGGAAACTTGGGGAAGATATCCAGCAAGTTTTTTCCTTCTTCCGCCAATGCCAGCATAAGCAGAATGCTATCGACCGCAAAATGACGGCCCTTTAATTCAAGAAAGGCAGATTTGTCTTCTATTCCTATATAGGTAGACATGAGATCTGTGATGAAAGTCAGATTATCTTCTGGCGGCAAAAACTGCTCACGCAAGCGGGAGAGATGATCAGCCGCATACTGGTAATCTTCGAGTGTAAATTTCATGAAGGCAAAATAGCTAAATCACCCTCACGAAATAAAGAAATTTATTACTTTCAATGCGCTATTTGACGGTCATTACAGGGGAAGCTCCAAGCAAACTCTGCATATCCGCCAATATGGCTGTTGTGAAACTTTCTGCTTTTGCCGGGCTGCCCACTGTGGAATCCACAAATAGCAACAAATTCTACTTGGCCGCCATTTCCTAATTGGGCTATAATCCCCTAGCATATAATTTAGAGGAGATAATAAATGTCTGTTAATCTAGATGGAGAAGATTCCGCAGTCACTGTTGCTTGCTTAACCCATCAAACGAAACCAACCGGCACGTTTCTAGGCATGAGAATTAAGAAAAATCCGCTTTTGGATGTGCTGCAATTCCTCCATGAAAATAATAGAGCAGATTTTAAGTATTCAGTAACCGAAAATGCCTTGGCAACATTTAATGCAGTTAAAAGCGGTAAAGCTAATATTTTGGTCTGCACTGCCTCTGCCCTAACCAGCTCTATTACGCCAGATACGGCCTATGCGCTTTCTGAAATGTTGAATGAAGGAAAATTTATAGCGATTGTATTGATCAATGATATGGATGAGAAAATGGGGTTAGCCAGAAAAATGCTTGGCATCAGTAGCAATAATGAAGCTGATTATGCGGCTTATGTTACCACTCCTGATAAATTTGAAAGAGCTTTGCGTAGTATCTTTGCAGAGCATAGGCCCGGATTAGTGACGAATGATATGCAATCCCAAAAAAACAAGGCTCAATTAATTGAAGGCCGTGCGGACAAGGCTGCCTCAAGTATGCGGCCTGACCTGCGAAATGACGTAAAAACCCGCATTACCGGAGGCGGAAAAAACGAGCCCTGATTTTACCTATGCTCAGCCATTGAAAAGATAAAAGGCTATTTGACGGTCATTACAGGGGAAGCTCCAAGCAAACTCTGCATATCCGCCAGCATGGGTGCTGCAAAACTTTCCGCTTCTGCCTCGCTATTTGCAGTTGCATCCACAAACAATAACAGGTTTTCCGTGTCACCGCGCAGACGCGAGAGATGGCTGTCCTGTTTATTCCAGAAACGGCAGAGCGTTTTTTCTTCGTCGACCCAGATGACTTCGCCGTCCTGCGTGGATTCCGTTTCCTTGGGGCGACCCAGCGGCGTGAATGCTTCGCCTGCTTTTGCTATGCGTAACTGAATACCACCATTGATGAAGCGCGTATCATAAGAACCCATCGGCACCTGATATAAAACTGACAAGCAATTGTAAAATTTCACCATCAGATTATCTGGCGCACCAGGAACATCGCCGGTTTCCAGGAAACGGCGCGTGAGATATTCAACCGATGCCACATTGCCCTGAGGCGCATTCATCTGAACAAAAATTTTACGCCAGTGTTGAATGGCAGGAAGATCATCCAGTGTCTTGCCATCCAGCTGTGCTTTGATTTTTTCCTTGAGCGTTTTAATTCCGGATTTCAGTTTCATATTATCCGGCTGAGCCATTGAGCCAAACATGATGCTAAACTGCTGTGGGAATTTCGTACGCACTTCGGGCAAAATCAATAATTCTATTTTACCTGCTGTAACCGCCGCAGGAGCGGATTTTACAATAGCAGGTTTTGCAGCTGGCTGTCCTGCCAATGGCCGCATCGTTGGGAAGGCAATCACTTCGCGGATGGTTTCACTGCCCGTCAGCAACATCGCCAGACGATCAATCCCGATGCCCAGGCCGCCCGTGGCGGGCAGGCCCAGCTCCAGGGCGTGAATGAAATCCTCATCCAGATGCTGGGCTTCTTCATCGCCTGCTTTGCGCTGGGCATCCTGTGCTTCGAAGCGTGCGCGTTGTTCGGCAGGATCGGATAATTCCGAAAAGCCGTTGCAGAATTCCCAACCGGCGATAAAAGTTTCATGACGTTCGGTGAGTAATGGATGTTCGCGGTGGCCCTGCGCGAGGGGTGAAATATCTTTTGGGA
>DPZW01000183.1:2870-15737 GCA_003536545.1 Rhodospirillaceae bacterium | reverse complement strand
CATGCAGATTTTCGGCACGGATTACGCCACGCCCGATGGTACCTGTATCCGTGATTATATCCACGTCTCTGATCTGGCAGATGCACATGTGAAGGCTTTGCAATATCTGCAAGCTGGGGGCGAGAGCACAACCCTGAACTGCGGGTATGGCCATGGCTATTCTGTGGCCGAAGTGGTGGATATGGTTTCTGCCGCAATTCATGCGCCCCTGCCTGTCACCATGGCAGATCGTCGCGGCGGTGATCCCGCAATGTTGGTCGCGGATTCTTCCAAGTTGCGCGCATTGCTGCAATGGGCCCCTATATATGACAATCTGCGTGATATCGTGCGCTCTGCCCTTGCCTGGGAAGTGCAGGTTGAAAATATCCGCGCCCAGCAGAAAAACCCCAAAGCCGCCTAGTAAATCCTGCGCATCCTCCCTATTTTACCGGTGGGAGATTTCTGATGCAAAATTTATTCGAACCTTTAACTGCCGGCGAATTAAAATTCAAAAACCGCGTGGTGATGTCACCGCTCACACGCGCACGCGCAGGCGAAACGCGTATCCCCAATGATTTAATGGCCGAATATTACGCGCAGCGCGCATCAGCAGGCCTGATTATTTCCGAAGCCACGGCCATTTCACCTATGGGTTATGGCTGGCGCAATGCACCAGGCATTTATACCGATGAACAGACAGACGGCTGGCGCAAAGTAACTGACGCCGTACATCAGAAGAATGGTCAGATAATTTTACAGCTCTGGCATATGGGGCGTATCTCGCATCCGGATTTCTTGAATGGGGCGTTGCCTGTTGCGCCATCCGCCATTGCCGCCGAAGGTGAGGCGCGCGGCCTGACGGGCGAGAAAAAATCCTACGTGATACCGCGTACGATGACACAATCAGATATTGAGGAAACCATTGCGGATTTTGCTGCGGCCGCCCGGCGTGCCATTGCAGCAGGCTTTGATGGTGTACAAATTCATGGCGCAAACGGTTATCTGATTGATCAATTCTTGAAGGAAGGCAGCAATCAGCGCACTGATAAATACGGCGGCAGTATCGAGAACCGCGTGCGATTTCTAATTGAAGTTTGCGAGGCAGTAGCGTTGGCGGTGGGTGCAGGCCGCACGGCTTTGCGACTTTCGGCCATCAATGGGTATAACTCCATGAATGATGATCATTTGCCGGAATTATTCGCGCATGTCGCCCGTGAATTAAATACGCGCCAGCTGGCCTTTATTGAATTGCGCGAACCCCAATCCGCGCAACGGGTCACACCGATGATGCGTGAGAATTTTAAAGGTATTTTGATTGGCAATGACGGTTATGAACTGGCAACTGCCGAGGCGGCAATTACATCCGGCGCATTGGATGCCGTTTCATTCGGGCAGAAATATATTGCCAATCCGGATCTGGTGGAACGTTTTCAGCGCGGTGCGCCGCTGAATGAACTGGATCCCAAAACTTCTTATAACAATGGCCCTGAAGGCTATATTGATTATCCCATGCTGCCCACCACTCGCGCCGCATAGGATTTATGCTAATCTTTGCGCGTGGATTCTGAATCTCCCCTGATTATTTTGCATCTGCTGGAGCCGGGTGGCGGTGGCACCATGCGTCATGTGCTGGATCTGGCCAGCGAACAGACGCGCTGTGGGCATCAGGTGCATGTCATTTATTCGCCCCTGCGGCTTGAACCATTATTTGCGCCGCAAATTGAAAATTTGAAAAATGTGACACTGCACGCCTTGCCCATGCGCCGCGCGCCGCATCTGAGTGATATCACAAATTTATTTTCGCTGATAGAAATCCTCCGCCGTACTCAGCCGGACATTTTGCACGCCCATAGCACCAAAGCCGGCATGCTGGCACGCCTGGCACGCCTGGCACGAATATTTGTTAAAACCAAAATCATTTACACACCACATGCCCTGATGACACTGGATCCGGAAACTTCCGCCATCAAAAAATTTGCTTATGGCTGCTATGAGAAATTATTATCACCGCTCATGCATCGCATGATTGTCCTTTCTTCTTATGAATATGATCATGCCATTGCCCTGGGAATTCCACGCAGCAAACTTGTCATGGGATTAAATGGCATTCAAAACTTGCCGCCTGCAGATCGCAAGGCCATTCGCCGCCAATGGCTCGCTGCAGAAAATGATGTCATCGTGGGTTTTGTAGGTCGGCTTTGCCACCAAAAACATCCCGAACTTACCATTGCAGCTTTTGCCAAAGCCCAGACAGAATCCCCCAATTTAAAACTGGTCATGATTGGTGAGGGTGAGTTGCGCAGCCGCTGCGAAACACTGGCTCATGATTTAAAAGTTGAAAATCAGATCATCTGGCTGGGCGCGGCAGATGCCAAAGAATTTTATGCGGGCATGGATATGCTGCTGATTACCAGCCGGTACGAAGGCATGGCCTATACCTTCATTGAGGCCATTCATGCGGGTCTGCCCATTGTCACCACACCTGTTGGCGGCAGCGACAGCTGTGTCATTCACCATCAAACAGGGTTGATTGTGCCAGCCGATATAAATGATCTGGCCAATGCAGTTTTATTACTGGCCAATGATCCGACCATTCTTGATGCCATGCGATTTGCAGCGCGCGCCACTGCCCGGCATTTTACGCTTGCGCATTCCGCCGAACTGCATCACCAAATTTATTGCGGTGATTAAAAATATTTCCTGAAATGTTTCTTGAGCCAATCGGCAAGGCCCGGCATGTAAAGATGTATTACTTTATATGATAATCCTGCATAGGCGCGCCATTGCAGGAAATTAAAATAGTGCATTTGCGCTCTTATCACGCTTTTAATCTGGCGATGATAATTATCCACACTGATGGATTCGCCCGGCACACCAATTTCACAATCCAGATAGCGATCCGGCAGGTTTGCGGCCTTGCCGTATTTTAATAATCTGCGGAAATATTCATAATCTTCAGCAGCCGGATATTTCTCAGAATAGAACCCCGCGCGGCGCAGAGTTTCCGCACGCATCATCACAGCCGGATGAAACATGGGATTATTAAACCAGGCAAAATGCCGGATTTCTTTATCCGTCAGCGGCAGATCCCAATGGCGTGCAAAACTGCCGTCTGAATGAATATAACGCACACAGGATCCGACAAAACCATAGTCCGGATGCGTAGCTAAAAAGTTTCGCTGCGCCGCCAGCCGACCCGGCACCCAGCGATCGCCTGCATCGATACGCGCGACATATTGATAATGTTGTGACAGGATATATTCCAATCCCTGGTTCAACGCACCTGTAATACCAAGATTTTTTGGCAGGTGAATAATTTTAATGGGATAGTCATAATGACTTGCCTGAATGGATAAAGGTTCGGGCGATCCATCATCGACAATAATCAGTTCAAATGCTTCTTTTTCCTGATTGAGGCTGGCAAGCGTTTGCGCCAAAGCTGTTGCGCGGCGATAGTAAGGCAAAAGAATAGCCGTATCAGTCATGCGCCACATTTCTGCGCGCATCATGCCATTGCCCTAGCCACAGCCCCAGCCATAAATAAAAGAAGGTCTCGTAACCACTGTAGTGTGAGAGTGCAAGCGTGCCAAACGACAAGAGCGCAAGCGTTAAAGGGTGGCCCAGCATCGCCTTGGGCATTTGGCGAATAGTATGATAGATTGCAAAAAGAAAAAACAACAGACTGTGAATGCCTAAATCAACCGCATACTGCAGGAAAATGCTGTGCAGGTTATCTTCAATCAATGTGCCCGCCTCACTCAGCTGCACCAATGCAAAACCGTTTTGTGCCCCCACACCGAATGGATGGTGAAGCAGAACATCCATCGCCTGTTCCCATATCAAAAACCGGGTCAATGTGCCGGGCTCATAACCGATATCACCAAAACGGCCGAGCATGAATTGGCCGAGCGGGCTGAGGACAAGAATGACAGCAGCCATCACCATGACCACGGTTAAAAAAATATGTTTTGAAAGGCGGGAAATACCGGATCCGCGTCGGCGCTGGACCAGCAAAATATAAAGGACGAGAGCTGCCAGGCTGATAAAACTCGCCCGGCTGCTATATAATAAAATCAGATAAGCAACCAATCCCAGTGATGGCCAGAAATAAACCGTGCCAAATAAAAATGTCGCAGAAATGATAAGAAATGTCGCTTCGGAATTTACTTCGCCCAAAGAGAGGGTGGGAATCCACACCCTTTGGCCCTGCAGCATCATGTCCAGGATTTCTGGCTGGAACACCATGTTTTTAATCAGAACCAGAGCGATATAACTCAGGCCGACGGCCATCAGAACACGCTTCATCATCATGACTGGCAAATACCCGCCAATGGCCAGGCCTAAAAATAACATCACAATGCAATAAACAGGTTGCCATGGGTTATCGCTGAGCACGCCTAAAAATAAATAGGCGACCATGGAAGTGATCCCGGCTGAAAGCATAAATAACATCAAGGGTAGTGGCGGCAAGGAAATACGGCGAATGAAAATTAACAGCGGCAAGCCCAATAGGGCGATAAAGTGAAAATAATTGATCGGTTTTTCAGAAAGCTCGAGCAGCACCGATATATTTCCAAATCCGGCAAAGAGCAACAGAATGTAAAGATATAACGCTACCAAGGGGTGACCCGCGCGCAGGGAGGCCGGTGAATGGTTGGGATAAATATTCTGCATCATTGAGATTCTGCTGCCTTGAAGCTTCGCATTATTTGAATTTGAAGGCTAGGGCCATCCCTATTCCTGCCGCAAATCCTGCGACATGTGCCAGCCAGGCAATCTCGCCGCCGAACAACGTACCACTGGCAAAAGCCAGAACGGGCTGTAAAATTAAAATGGCCAGGATCAATTGCAAACGTTTCCGGGGATGCTGGATAATGCCCCACAGAACAAATCCCATCGCACCACTCACCGCACCGGATGCACCTACCAGGTAACTTGTTTGATCTGCATATGCAAAAAGATGCGCAACCGCTGCAATGATGCCGCAAAATAAATATAACAGGATAAAACGCGCGCTTCCCACTATACGCGCCATCGCACTGCCAAAAGCCAATAACATCAAACCATTCACCCCCAAATGCAGAAGATTGGCATGCAGAAACTGATAGGTGATGAGCGTCAGTAAATGATGCAGTGATAGGGGATCTTCCCAAAATTGATGGGGCTGAACGCTATAATCCGTGATATCAAATCCTGTGATGATTTGCAGGGCGTAAATTGCAATCAACAATAATAACATCGCACCGCTGGCAGACGGGATGCGAAACATCGGCTCATGTTCAGACATGAGGTCTTATATCAGGTGAAATCACAAAAGCGTGAAAGAATTTGAATGGCGCGTGAAAAATCCTGTCCGCGCACCAGAATATGATCCGCATTATAGGCCCCAATCAGATAAATCGAAATTGCATCATCGGAAAGCGGCTGTGCCAGGCGTGAATAGAGGCCATGCATAGCCCAGTCGCGTGGCTGCTCCACGCGCAAGGCACGCCAGCCCGCCACATGGGTTGCACCCGCCAAATCCTGCGGCACCCATTTATCCGGGCAGATAATCGAAAAACCATAAACGCTGCGCGTGAGTGAAACGAGTTCATCGCCTGCATCCCGATGAACCCAATCGGGAATGGCGGCATCAGACGGCAGGTTCAACAGGCCGTAGTCACCCTGCAAAGTTTTGAGGACGATGGGCGGGAGCTCTTCAAGGGTTGCTTTTAGATTTGCCATCATGAGTACTAGTTTAGTCCTTTTTTTTGAAATTTCCATAACGCGAGTGGATAATTTTAATGCTATCTAGGGTTTTATAATTATCTTTGCTTTTGGGCCCTGGGGCTTTAGAAACAGGCATGCCCGAACTCCCTGAAGTTGAAACCACCCGGCGCGGCTTGCTCAAAAGCCTCAAGGGTCGCCGGATTTTATCTGCTTCCCTATATACGCCCCGGTTGCGCCTCCCATTCCCCCGGGATCTCAAAAAAATTCTGACTGGCGCAGTTGTGCAAAATATTGAACGTCGCGCGAAATATATGCTGTGGGAGTTATCGGGCGGTGAAATATTGGTCGTGCATCTGGGTATGTCTGGCCGCTTCCGCCATGTGGCAAAAAGAAATTATATTCGCGAAAAACATGACCACATGGTTCTGCATCTGGATGATGAAAATATTTTGGCCTATCACGATCCGCGCCGCTTTGGCCTGATTGACTGGGCCATCGATAACAAAGGTAAACCACATGCGTGGTTGACCGGGATGGGCATTGAACCCTTGTCGGATGATTTGAATGCGCCGTGGCTATTTTCGGAATTACAAAAACGCAAAACAAATATGAAGGCCGCATTGCTGGATCAGAAAATGATTGTGGGGCTTGGGAATATTTATGTCTCCGAAGCATTATTTCTGGCAGGTATTTTACCGACGCGCATTGCCCATACCCTTACACTGGCAGAATGCAAAAAACTGGTGCCTGCGATTCAAAAAACATTATTGGCAGCCATTGATGCCGGCGGCAGTTCATTGCGCGATTACCGCGACGTGGACGGCCAGGTCGGATTTTTCCAGGATCGTTTTAAAGTTTACGACCGCAGCGGCGAAAAATGCCGTAAATGCAAAGATATTATTCATCACCTCGTGCAGAACGGACGCAGCAGTTATTATTGCACGGTGTGTCAAAAATAATTACGGGCGGTCCCATTTTCGGCGCAAGGCCTCGGGCTCCAGCGGTGCTTCATAACCCGGCAAAGTCAGGCGGAAATAAATGGCCGCCGCGCGAATAAAAAATCCTGCCGCAATGCCCAGCCAGATTAATCCAGTGGCCCAATAAGCAACCGCACCGATGAAGGCGGCAGATGCATAAATTTCTTTGCGCATGACCAGCGTCGGCTCATCTGCCAGAACATCACGGATGATGCCCCCGAATGTCGCCGTCATCACGCCCATCAGCCAGCACACGGGCGCCGGTGCACCCATTTCCATCGCAACACTGCAACCAATCACGGCAAAAACCGCCAGACCAATCGCATCCAGCCATAATAATATTTGCCGCCACTGTTCCACGCGCCGCGCGATTAAAAACATCACCCCTGCAGTTGCCGCACAGAGATATAAATAAATTGGCTGCCCCACCCAGAACACCGGTGTGCGATCAAGAATAATATCCCTGAGTGTTCCGCCGCCCGTGCCCGTGACCATCGCCAATAAAATAAATCCGACCAGATCATTTTTTTTGCGCGCGGCAACCAGACAGCCCGTGATGCCAAACACCACCGTTCCGGCCAAATCCAGATAATGCAGCATAGAATCCATTTGCCGAGCATCCTGCGGAGGGCAGATTTGGGCAAGTGATATTATATTGGTAATTTTATTACTTTTTATATCATAAATAAATATTAATCTTGCATTGATGTCTTTGTTTTGATATTTTACCATCCATGAACGTCGCGCGCGCCCCGATTTCTATCATTGGACTGCTTATTCTGGCCTAAAGGCCAGCGACATCTATTTCCCCCTTAAAATTCGAATAATCCCGCGCCGCCCTTAACAGCGGTGCAATATCCACCTTTTACAACCCATAGAGAAGAAAATGCAAAGAAGAGCAGTATTTCAACCCCGTTTCGTTTCTCAGGCCAATACCGGCGGCCCGCAAAGCGGCGGCGCAACCAAGGCAGCCAGCCCAGCCAAAACAGAACCCAGTAAAACAGAACCAAAGGCTACCGTTGTCGCCGAACCGCCGAAACAGCCTGGCAGCGTCATGAGCAGTATTTGGGATATGTATAATGGCTAATGCCGGCTTTTCCCTTGACTTGGGGGCGTTTTCTGGCCTAAAAAACGCCCTCTTGAGAAGGAATTAACGAATGCCACAGCATAAGTCTGCCAAAACCCGTGTCCGCCGCAATGCGCGCCGTGAAGATATCAATACCGCCCGTAAAAGCCGGATCCGTTCCGCTGTGCGCGCCATGACCGAAGCAACAGCTGCGGGCGACGCCAAAGCCGCCGAAGCGCAGCTGCGTAAAACGACTGCAGAAGTTCAGCGCGGTGTAAGCAAAGGTGTTTTGCAAAAAAATACAGCGGCCCGCACGGTGTCACGTTTGACCAAGGCCATGAAAAAATTATCTGCTTAATTCTTAAAGCAGGGATGAAATGAAAAAGGCGCGGTGAACGCGCCTTTTTTTTATCTGAAATTTTTATTTTACTGACACTTGAGTTTCTTCAGTTCATTTTCTGTGCGTGTGGCAATCGTACCTGATGCGGATGGATATTCCTTCGTCAATTGGCGCAGCACCGTGCAGGCATCCTTGGTACGTTTTTGTTCAGACAAGGATAATCCCAGTTTCAATAAACTATCCGGGGCCTTATTCGCCTTGGGATATTTCTGGTAGCTTTCCGCAAAGACCGCGCTGGCCGCTTTGTAATTGGCGCGCGCGAAATAACTTTCGCCCAGCCAGTATTGTGCATTCGGGGCTAATTTATGTTCAGCGTTATTTGCCAGGAAATCACGGAAGCCTTTTTCAGCCGTCGTATATTCTTTTTTCTGCATCGCGGCATAGGCATTATTGTAAAGCTCTTCCGGGCTGGCCGCTGTGTCATCTGCAGCCGCCGTATCATTATTTGTTGCAGATTGGTCTGAAGGGTTATCCATTGTCTGCGCTGCGGCACTATGTCCCTGCTCCAATTGCGTCAGGCGCAATTCCAGATCTGACTTTAATTTTTCCAGATTGCCATTGGCCTGTGCAGCCTGAAAATTTGCGCGCTCTACCTGGCCTGTCAGATCACGCAGTTGTGTTTCCAACGCCTGCAGGCGTGTGAGCATATCAGGTGTCATCCCGCCGCCCGCACCCCCACCCACCGTAGTGGTATCGCCCGGTACATAACCGCCGGTATTATAGGCCTTGCGCGAAAGATCCTGCACCTGGCGTTCCATTTGCGTGATGCGATCCAACAGGACGCGCGTTTCAGCTGACTGTGCCATCACAGGCCCAGAAAAAGCTGAAAGAAAAAGGGTGAGAACGAATGTCCCCACCCCGATGATTTGTATTTGGCGTTTCATCACTGAGCCAGAACGCGCCTTACTGTACAACCGTTACAGCGCGGCGGTTTTGTGCCCAGGCTGCTTCGTCACTGCCTTCAACTGCAGGACGCTCTTTGCCGTAGCTGATGGTGGAAAGCTGTGCTGCAGGAACGCCCAGGGATACCAGGTAGTTTTTCGCAGCCGCGGCACGACGCTCACCCAAAGCCAGGTTGTATTCACGCGTACCGCGCTCATCACAATGACCTTCGATAGTGGCATTCAAGTTCGGACGGGTTTTCAGCCATTCAGCCTGACGCTCCAGCGCGGTGCGACCTTCAGCTGTCAGCTCGCTGCTGTCATAGCCAAAGAAAACGCGGTCTGCGACATCCTGTGACAGTTGATTGATGCCGGCACCGCCCGCATTGGGATCAAAAGAAAAGTTAGGTGCAGTGGTGGTGGTACCGCCGCCTGCATTCGCACTGGCATCAGCCGTTGAATCAGGTGTGGATTCACAAGCAGTGACCAAAAATACAGCGGCCAAAAGAACGAGCCAGGATTTGCGCATAGGAAGTATCTCCAAGGATAGAGTGTGAGGGTTGAATTTCAATGATGATTCATAGGCCGGATTCACCCCCCCGGCAAGGGGTGGCTGACTTACAAAGCCGTAATTTTAAGCGGTTTCATTCGTGTATGCATGATCAGGCTGCATAAAAAAACAGGGCGAAAATCGCCCTGCTAAAATCTAAGTGGATTTTAGTTACGGCAACAACGGCGACCAGGCCGGGTCAGATGCATCAAGTGGCGTTGCCACCTGGCGTTCGTTGAAACCTGTCAGATCGATGGAATACATTTTGTAGCCCGCACCGGTTTTCTTGAAGTACATCAAGACACGGCCGTTGGGGGCCCAGGTGGGGCCTTCGATGTGATAAGCCTGCGAGATCAAACGCTCGCCCGAACCATCGGGGCGCATCACGCCAATATAGAACTGGCCGCCCAGCATTTTGGTAAATGCGATCAAATCCCCGCGCGGTGACCATACCGGCGTGCCATAACGGCCATCGCCAAATGAAATGCGTTTGGCTTCGCCGCCGCCTGATGACATCACATAAATCTGCTGTTTGCCGCTGCGATCAGATTCAAATGCAATCTGGCGACCATCCGGTGAATGGCTGCCGCCCGTATTAATTGACGGATGATTGGTGAGCTGCACAACTTTGCGCGACGCCAGATCCATTACAAAAATATCAGAGTTGCCGCCGCGAATGAGTGAGAAAATCACCGAGCGACCATCCGGCGTAAAACGCGGCGCAAATGTCATGCCAGGGAATTCACCCATCATGCGCTGTTGGCCTGTTTCCAGATTATACAAATAAACACGTGGGCGTTTATTGCGGAACGACATGAAGGTGATTTCCTGCGCTGCCGGATTAAAGCGCGGCGTCAGCACCAGATCAGAACCATCCGTCAGGAATTTATGATTTGCGCCATCCTGATCCATGATCGCCAGGCGTTTCACGCGTTTGGTCACAGGACCGCTTTCAGAGATATAAACAATGCGCGTATCGAAATAGCCGGTCTCACCCGTGATACGATTATAAATCACATCGGCGATTTTATGCGCAATACGCCGCCAGTTATCACCCGTTGTGGTGAACGCCAGGCCAGCCATTTGATTGCCGACCAGCGTATCCCACAAACGGAATTCCACCCGGTAACGACCACCATCCACGGGCGTCACGGTTCCGGCAACCAATCCCTGGGCACCAATGGTTTTCCAGTCCGGCAGTTTGGGGCCGGATGCTGCAATATCCTGCGGCGGTTGAATAAAGCTTGCGGGGTTAAGCTGACGGAACAAGCCGCTGCGCTCCAGATCTGCCGTCACGACAGATGAAATTTGCTGGCCGACATTATTGCTGCCACCATCACTGCCGATGAATGTGGTGATGGCCATTGGAATAGGCTCCGTCACACCGCGTGTGATGTCGACCTTCAGTTCCGCTTTCGCTTCGCGAGAGGCGAGGGGCGAGAGGCTAGATGCGAGAACAATCGCAATGAGCAGAAATTTTTTCATCCAATTTTTCATATGTCTCGTTCCTCGCATCTCGTGCCTCGCTTCTATAATACATCTTTGGGATTAAATCTGAGCGTCATGACCTTCCACGACTCCTCGCGTCCGTCCGGTAACATTAACGGAGAACATTTTGGATTCAAGATGGCACGTTTGGCACTTTCTGCCGCCGCGCGGTAAAACGGGTCAGACATTTGTGAATTATTCACCACTTCCGCCGATCTTACCGTTTTGTCAGGATTCACTTCGACGCGAACCTCCACCAGCATATTCTGTGCATCCTTCGCGCCGGTCGGAATATTCCAGCACTGTTCGATCTGGCGGCGCAGCGCGTCTTCTTCTGAAATTGTCAATTTATCCGACACAATGCCGGGCGATCCCGATACCGGACCATCATTTGCTTTAACGGGATTATCATTGACGGGCGTGGGCTGTGCATCGGACGCAGAAAGATTTTTCAGCAAACTGTCAAAATTCTGCGCCTCTTCTTTGGGCTTTGGTTTGTCTTTTGGCTTTTCGTTCTTTTTAGCTTCGCCTGCAATCAACTCATCCAGGGCCTCGCGCTCATTCACCTTCGGCTTATCGGGCGCAGGATTGGGTTTCGCAGGTTCAGGCTTGTCGGCCTGCGGTGGCTGCGCCACAGGTGCGGCGACGTTTTCATTTTTTTGTGCGATTTGTCCCATGCCCTGTACATTCGTGGTGGTGACTTCGCCCACGTCAATGATATCAATGGCTATCGGCTGCGAAAGTTCCAGTGGCGGTGGCGATAGATGCGGCAGCCCCAGAATCATGGCAGCAAAAATCACCGCATGCATAATAAAAGATGTGGTGAAGGAGCCGCGCATATCGGGGGCCACTGCGATCATTTCGTCGGCGCGCTCGGTTGTTCAGTGACCAGGGCAAGCTTAGCAAAACCCGCACCGCGGACGGTTGAAATGACCTGCATCACCTGTTCGTAAGGCAGCGTCCGGTCTGCCCGCAAATGCACCGGTGTTTCCGCCTTGTTTTCCGCAATGGCTGTCAGGCGGGCTGCCAGATCCGCCAGTTTAATTGGCTGATCCTGTAAATAAATCTGGCCCCTGGTCACACGCACTTCGAGTGGATTTTTTTTATCATTCAATCCCGCCCCGCCTGCGCGCGGCAAATCCACCTTAACGCCTGTCGATAACATCGGGGCAGAAATCATAAAAATAATCAGCAACACCAATACGACATCAATGAACGGTGTCATGTTAATTTCATTGATCGGACGGCGCGCACCGCCGCGACCATAACGGCTGCGATCGGCGGTGCCGGAGATGAGATTAAGTCCCATAACGTTTGGTCTCCGGGGGTGATGGCATGTCGCTGCTGCTGGGTTTCGGCAATTGCTGCGCCGGCGTGCCTTCATACAAATTGCGAGACAAGATCACATTGAAATCCATGATAAAGGCTTCAAGCCGCGCACCATATTTTCCAAAATCACTGGCGAATTTATTATAGGCGAGAACGGCAGGAATAGCGGCGACCAGACCAAAACCTGTCGCCAATAACGCCTCGGCAATCGCAGGCGCGACAACATTCAGCGAAGTATTTTCCGCCGCCGCAATCGCGATAAAGCTGTTCATGATACCCCAGACGGTGCCGAATAATCCGATAAACGGCGCGGCAGAACCCAGCGATGCCAGAAAGGTCATGCGGCGTTCCAGTTTATTCATTTCGCGGCCAATGGTGTTTTGCATCACCTGCATCACGCGATCCTGCAAAGCAGCCGCCACCTGCGGCACAGATAATTGCAAACCGCGCTGCACGGCGGTTTGCCATTCGCGCATCCCCGCCACAGA
>DPZW01000183.1:1673-2671 GCA_003536545.1 Rhodospirillaceae bacterium | reverse complement strand
ACCCCCCCGCCACAAAAACCGCAACAATCGGATCGCTGTTCGCGCGTTTTTGCAAACGTTCATACAAACGCTCCAAAGATCCACCCGACCAGAAAGTTTCCTCAAAGGCTTTGGCAGATTTATTCACGCGGCGAATGGTGCCCATTTTTTCAAAAATAATCGCCCATGCCCAAATGGATGCAAATAACAGACCCAGCATGACGGTTTTGACCACAAAATCCGCCTGCATAAAGAGGCTAAAAAAATCCATCGATGGGGCGGCGGTCGTGCCCGCCAGCTGGGCGGCACCCACCGCGGTGGTTGAGGTATCAACGCCGGTAATGGCAAGGGTTAGCACATTGGGCTCCTAAGGCTTGTGTTCAAATCAATAATGGAATCTCTATTAACATTAATTGGCGGTTTTCTCACCTAAATTCGCTTTTAGATAAGGGAATTTTGGATCTTTTCCGGGATGGCAGCCAGCTTGCCCGTGGCGGCATCCACCACGACCAGTTCCACCTGCAGCTCTGCGCAAATTACCTCGCCGCATCGCACCAACTGCCGCAATAAAATTTTATGCGCGCTGTGGGATTGCGGCTCAACGGTAATCGTCAACTCATCATCCAGCCGCGCGGGCTGGCGGTAGCGGATATTGGCTTCGCGCACCACAAACAACACGCCCGCCTCATCGCGCAATTTGGACTGGTCAAAGCCAAGCCCACGCAGCCATTCCGTCCGCGCCCGCTCGGTGAATTTCAAATAGTTAGCGTAATAAACGATCCCGCCGCCATCGGTATCTTCCCAATAGACGCGGATCGGTAATTGGTGAACAGGTGCAGATTGATGCTTCATCGCCTATCAATGCCATAAAACGCCAAAAATAACAGTATTTTCATGTGAATTTATTTGCTTGCAACTATTATCATCCCTATATATCTGCCCATGAGTACCGAAACATTATTAAGACCCTATCAAACCATGCGTACGGACGAAGAAGTCTTCGCGCCGATGACCCAGGT
>DPZW01000183.1:1109-1432 GCA_003536545.1 Rhodospirillaceae bacterium | reverse complement strand
AATGTTTTATGAATTTGTTGATGGAGCCTATTTTAGAAGGCAGACCCTGCTTTTTATTGGCTGAAGGCACAAAGGAGGAAGAGCTCTACGTGCCTATGGACGGCTTTCTTAGGGAGATAGATGCCGCAATCGCCGATGTTTTGCTCTATGGTAAAGAAAATTCAGAACCTCATGAATTAGATGTGGATGATGTTTTAGTCTCTGCTTCAGTCAAACAAGGCCTTTATCAAAATGAAATTTTTCTGACAACGCTGCATGAAGTATTCATGACAGAAGAAGAGTTAAATAGCATGACCTCGACAGATGCCGATGGATCGCAAAAA
>DPZW01000183.1:397-881 GCA_003536545.1 Rhodospirillaceae bacterium | reverse complement strand
GTTGATCTTCAGGATGGAATTCTGGAGGTCTTAAATAATAATAAAAAACGTCTGGATCGGCCTAAGCGTCATCGCAACCTTCCCCAGGATGGCAGTGATGGCCCGCCCCCGCCCCCGCCACAACCTTTAGGCTAATCACTCCCCGCGCTGATAATTCGGGCTTTCGGCGGTGATATCAATGTTATGCACGTGACTTTCTTTTAATCCGGCATTGGTGATGCGCACGAATTGCGCTTTTTCCTGCATGTCGCTTACCGTCGCGGAACCCGTATAGCCCATCGATGCGCGCAGGCCGCCGAGCAACTGATGCAAGACATCCGACACGCGGCCTTTATACGGCACGCGGCCCTCAACGCCTTCAGGCACGAGTTTGTCGCGTTCTTTCACCGCGCCCTGGAAATAACGATCCGCGCTGCCTTTGCTCATCGCACCCGCTGATCCCATGCCGCGATAAGATTTATACGAACGGCCCTGGAATAAAATC
>DPZW01000183.1:0-219 GCA_003536545.1 Rhodospirillaceae bacterium | reverse complement strand
CCTCGCCCGGTGCTTCGTCCGTGCCGGCGAGCAATGAGCCGAGCATCACACAATCCGCGCCCGCCGCGATTGCTTTTGCAAAATCGCCGGAGAATTTAATGCCACCATCCGCGATGACAGGAATGCCCGCCGCATGCGCGACCTCCACCACATTTTGAATAGCAGTGAGTTGCGGCACACCCACGCCTGCAACAATCCGCGTGGTGCAAATTGAGCCTG